>JAFGQR010000189.1 GCA_016935555.1 Verrucomicrobiota bacterium | reverse complement strand
GGTGGCATCCGCCATGCCGTTCGGCAATGCAGGTTGGCCGCGGAATGGCAGTCGACGCGGGGCCATGAAGCAGAAAAGACAGGGAATTGGGCGACGGATGTGGTGTCGTGATACGGATTGGCATGGCGAACCAGGCAGCGCACCGAAGATGCGTTGAGCAGGCTAATCCACCCCGGTGGCCTTGCCGGTGCGGGCGGATTCGTAACAGGCGGCGAGCAGACGCTGACTGCGCACTCCCAGCGTGCCGCCGAGGGCCGGCTCGCGATGCTCGAGGAGCGCGCGGCTGAACTCCTCGATTTCCGCCTGGTAGGGGTTGACCGGCGGCGGTGCGATGGAGTGGCCGCCGGTGGCAGGGCGCGCCTGGCGGGCGTCGTAATCGGAGGGTTGATCTCGGAGGGTGGCGATCATCTCGCCGGACGCGCCCTGGCCGAGGGTGCCGCGGGCGAGGAGGCTGCCGCGCGAGCCATAGAGTTCGAGCCGGTTCTGGCTGGCTTCGTCGGGCAGGCAGAAGAAGGTGTCGATGACGCCGAGGGCGCCGTTTTGGAACTGGATGGAGACGACGGCGCTATCTTCGGAGGCGTAGGGGTGGACGGTATGGTGGGTGAAGCAGTGGACAGCGCGCGCGGGGCCGAAGAACATTTCGAGCAGGTCGAGGCAATGGCCGCCCATGTCCATGAGGGCGCCGCCGCCGCCGGTAACCGGGTCTTGGCGCCAGGCGCCGGGGATGGGGGGGTACCAGCAGCTGAGCTGGGCGCGGGCGAAGACGGGCTGGCCGAGGGTGCCGTCGCGGAGGAGTTGGAGGGCGGCCTGGTGGTGGGCGTGGAAGCGCATCATGAACGCGGTGCCGAGCCGGACGCGGGCTTGGGCGCAGGCGTCGATCATGGTTATGGCGTCGGCGACGGAGAGCCCGAGGGGTTTTTCGCAGAGGACATGTTTGCCGGCGCGGGCGCAGGCGAGGGTTTGATCGCGGTGGAGGGCTGGGGGGGTGGCGATATAGACGGCGTCGACGTCGGCCTGGAGGAGTTTGGGGATGCTGGCGGCGGGCGCGGCGTGGAACTGGCGGGCGACTTCGGCGTTGACGGCAGTGTTGGTGTCGAAGACTGCGGCCAGGCGGGCGTTGGAGGCGGGGGCGATGCCTTCGGGGATGGTGCGGCGGCGGGCGATGCCGCCCGAGCCGAGGACGCCCCAGCGGATGGGGGGGTTCATGGGGGGGAGTGTGGAGGTTGGGGGGAGGGGTCAGGCGGCATAGGCGCGGATCACTTTGTTGAGGGCGGCGCCGATTTGCTCGCAGTGATGGGGTTCGTAGGTGGGGAAGGCGAAGCAGGTGAAGGTATGCTGCTGGTGCCAGGTGGCGTTGGGGACGTGGACTGTGGAGTAATCGGCGCTGGAGGGGGTGGTATATTCGCGGGAGGTGAAGGGGAAGCCGGAGCGGCCGAAGGCGCGGTGTTCGCGGAAGGCGCGTTCGGTGTGGCACTGGGGCCAGAAGACTTTCCAGCAGGGGGCGCCTTCGGCGGTGGCGGCCTGGACGAACTGGGCGATGGTGCAGCGCATGTGTTCGATGTCGAGGGAGAAGGCCATGACGTACCAGCCGTTTTGGCGTTCGGGAGTATCGATGGGGCGGAACTTGACGAGCGGTTCGTCCTTGAGGGCGTCGAGGATGATGTGGGCGTTGCGGCGGCGGCGGGGGAGGTTCCAGACATCGAAGCGGTTGAGTTCGGCGAGGCCGATGGCGGACTGCATTTCGGTCATGCGGTAATTCCAGCCGACGCGGTTATGGATATAGGGCAATTTCTGTTCGAGTTCGAGCATGTTGAGGCGTTCCTGGACGTCGTAGCCGTGGTCACGGAAGCTGCGCGCCTCCCAGGCGAGGTTTTCGTGGTTGGTGGTGACCATGCCGCCTTCGCCGCCGGTGGTGAAGGTCTTGTTCTGGCAGAAGCTGCAGGCGGCGATATCGCCGAGGGTGCCGGTTTTTTTGCCCTTGTAGGCGCCGCCGAAGGCCTCGGCATTGTCTTCGATGATGAGGAGGCGGTGTTTTTGGGCGAAGGCGCGGATGGGGTCCATGTCGCAAACGTTGCCGTAGAGGTGGACGGGCATGACGGCGCGGGTGCGTTCGGTCACGAGTGGTTCGGCGGAGGCGACGCTGAGGCAGTGGTCGTCGAGGTTGACGTCGGCGAAGCGGGGGATGGCGCCGGCTTGGACGATGGAGAAGCTGGAGGCGATAAAGGTGTAGCTGGGGACGATGACCTCGTCTCCGGGGCCGATGCCGAGGGCGCTGAGGCCGACGTGGAGGGCGGCGGTGCCGGTGGCGGTGCTGACGGCATGGCGGCTGCCCTGCCACTCGGCGAAGCGGCGTTCGAACTCCATGCCTTTCCGGCCGGTCCAGTAATTGACTTTGCCGGAGCGCAGCGTCTCGGTGACGCTTTGGATGGCGGCCTCATCGAAGCTGGGCCAGGGCGGGAGTTTGTCTTGGACGGCGGGGGTGCCGCCGTGGAGGGCGAGTGGGGTCATGGGCAGCGGGCGTGTGGCGTGTGGGGTTACAGTTCGTTGAGTTTGACGGGGCGCTGTTGGCGCCAGGACATGTCGGCGGCGAAGATGACGGTGTGGGTGCGGGCGGCTTCGGCGAGGTTGGTGAGGGGCATGTCTTCGTCTTGGGCGAGGGCGGTGAAGAAGGCGTCGAACTGGGTTTGGTAGGGGTGGTCGGAGACGTCGCCGGAGTCGACGGGGTTGAATCCGAGCTGGCTCCAGGCGTGGCGGTTGAGGGGGTTGAGGCGGTTGGAGTGGAAATGGTTGTCGAGGGCGCTGCCTTCGCTGCCGACGAGGTGGGTGTGGAAATAGTAGGGTTGCCAGCAGTCGATGACGGCGGCGCATTTGCCGACGGCGCCGTGTTTGAAGTTGAGGAGGGTGACGGTGGTGGGCGGGTATTGGTAGGGGGCGTAGGTGGGGTGGGCGGATTGGGCGGCGTAGGAGACGACCTCCTCGACGGGGCCGGGGACGCAGAGGAGGAGGGCGTCCATGGCGTGGCAGCCGGCTTCGAGCAGGGCGCTGCCGCAGTCCTGGACGGTGGTGCACCATTCGAACTCGCGGTACCAGGGGCCGATGCCGTGGTAGTAATCGACCTCGGCGTAGTGCAACTGGCCGAGCAGGCCGGCGTCGAGCACGGACTTCAGGGTGCGGAACTGCGCGGAGAACCGCAGTTCGAAACAGACGCAGACCTTGACGCCGGAGGTGCGGACGGCCTGTTCGACGGCGCGGAGGTCTTTGAGGGAAAGGGCGAGGGGTTTTTCGACGATGATATGTTTGCGGGCGCGGGCGGCGGCGATGGCTTGGGCTGCGTGGAGCTTGTGGTAGCTGCAGATGGACACCACCTGGATCGCCGGATCGGCCAGCATCGCGCGGTAATCGGAGAACACGCGCAGTTCGCATCCGTGGCGTGCGGACAGCTTGCGGGCATCGAGGGGGCGGGAGGAACAGACAGCGACGGCCCGGCCCAGCGTTCCCCGGTTGATCGCCTCGATATGGGCTGCCGCGGCCCAGCCGTAGCCGACGATGCCGACCTGGAACGGATTCATGGCGCCAGCATTGCCCGGCGGGCCTCAAACGCCAGCCCAAATTGTGCATCCGCCAGGCTTGCGTTTTCAGGCGCAGGACGGTGAGCGGGCTTTCATGGAGTCAGTTTACGAATCCGTGGCGCAGGCCGTAGTAGACTTCGTTTGCGCGCAACTGCTGTTTGAACTCGCGCAGGCGGGTTTGGGGGTCGATGACGAGCAATTCGATGCCGGCGATTTCGGCGAAGTCCTCGAGCATTTCGGTGGTGACGGCCTGGCTGAAGCCGGTGTGATGGGCCCCGCCGGCGAGAATCCAGGCGGCGGCAGCGGTTTTGAGGTCGGGTTTAGGCTTCCACAGGGCGCGGGCGACCGGGAGTTTGGGGAGCGGTTTTTCCGGAGCCACCACGTCGACTTCGTTGACGAGCATGCGGAAGCGGTTGCCCATGTCCATGAGGCTGGCGTTCAGGCCCGGGCCGGGCGGCGTGTCGAACACGAGGCGCACGGGGTCGGCCTTGCCGCCGATGCCGAGGGGGTGGACTTCGAGGGCGGGCCGGCCTTTGGCGATGGTTGGGCAGATTTCGAGCATGTGAGCGCCGAGCACCTGGCTGGTCTTGGGGTGGAGGTGATAGGTGTAATCCTCCATGAACGACGTGCCGCCCTTGAGCCCGCTGCCCATGACCTTCATGGCGCGGACCAGCGCCGCGGTCTTCCAATCGCCTTCCGCGCCGAAGCCGTAGCCGTCGGCCATGAGGCGCTGGACGGCGATGCCCGGCAGTTGGGCCAAGCCGTGCAGGTCCTCGAACGTGTCGGTAAAGCCCTTGAACCCGCCGGTGCCCAGGAAGGACCGCAGGCCGGCCTCAATCCGCGCCGCCTCGCGCAGCGCGTCGCGTCGCGGGCCGGTTTTCCGGAGTGGGGCTGCCAGGGTGTAGCGCGCCTCGTAATCCCGGACCAGCGCGTCGACTTGGGCGTCGGTGACGTGGCGCACATGTTGGACGAGGTCGCCGACGCCGTAGCCGTTGACGGAGTAGCCGAACTGGATGTGCGCGGCGACCTTATCGCCTTCGGTCACGGCCACATGTCGCATGTTGTCGCCCAAACGGCAGAAGGCGGCTCCGTGCCAGTCGTGCCACGCCGCCGCGGCGCGGCACCAGGCGCCGATTTGCTGCTGCACGCCGGCGTCCTGCCAGTGGCCGACGACGACTTTCCGGTTGAGGCGCAACCGGCTCATGATGAAGCCGTGTTCGCGGTCGCCGTGCGCGGCCTGGTTGAGGTTCATGAAATCCATGTCGATTGAGGCCCAGGGGATGTCGCGGTTGAACTGGGTGTGAAGGTGCAGCATCGGCTGCCGCAACCGTTTCAACCCGTTGATCCACATCTTCGAAGGTGAAAACGTGTGGCACCAGGTGATCAAGCCCACGCAGCGCGGCGCGGTGTCCGCCTCCTGGCAGAGGGCCGCAACTTCCTCGGGTCGGGTCAGCACCGATTTGAACACCACGCGGGTGGGAATGGCCCCGGAAGCGTCGAGGGTTGCAGCGACTTTGCGGGAATTGGCGGCGACTTGTTGGAGGGCGGCGGGACCATAGAGGTGCTGGCTGCCGGTTACAAACCAGACTTCGAGTTGTTTCAAGTCAATCATGGCACAGGGAGAGTCGGGGAATGGGACGTTGATGGCAAGTCCGGGTGGACATGCGTTTTAGATTTAACGAATAGCCGGAATCATGGACAACGGGGAACGCCATTTTGCGGCAAACTGCCGCCACTTTGCGAACGGCGGCCCAGTCTCGTTGAGGGAGGGTGCGAAGGGTGGGCTGTTCGATCCCCTCATGGAACAAGCGCGGCGCCGTGGCGGGACAGAATCCTCGACGTTTCCACGGTTTCCGACAGTGGGTGTGGCTGTCGTGCGTTGGAAACGTCGAGGGTTCTACGGGTGTCGTCCGAAGCGTTTCCGGAATTCGATGGGGGTCATGGCTTTTTCGCGGTGGAAATAGCGTGAGACATGCTGGACGTCGGCATAGTCCAGTGCGGCGGCGATCTGGGAGACGGGCTGCGTGGTTTCCACGAGCAGCCGGCAGATCTGCTCGACGCGGACGCGGCGGATTTCGGTGAGGACGGAGCGGTGGAGCAGGCGGCGGAACCGTTTTTCCAGGACGCGCCGGGACAAGCCGGCGGCGGCGGCGACGTCGTTGACGCCGACGGGGCATCGGCACTGGGTGCGGATGAAGCGGAGGGCTTGGACGATGCGGGGGTCGTCGAGGAAAATGACGTCGGTGGACTGGCGTGGGACGACGTGGGTGGCGCGGGCGGGGATGGTCATGGAGGCCGGGCGTTTGCCGCGCATCAGTTGCTGGAGGGCGCGCGCGCTTTCGTAGCCGGCGCGCTGGAAATTAATTTCGACACTCGACAGGGGCGGATCGGTCAGTTCGCAGACCAGCTCGTCATTGTCGGCTCCGAGGATGGCGACGTCGTCGGGGACGGCGAGTCCGGCGACTTTGCAGGCTTCGACGACCTGTTGGGCGCGGTCGTCGTTGCACGCCATGACGCCGACGGGTTTGGGGAGCGAGGCGAGCCATTGGGCGATGGGTTCGCGTTCGCGGGCGCGTGGGGTGGGGGTGTGCCGTGGGGGGGAGGGGGGTTGGTAGAGGTGGGGTTCGAAGCCGGCCTGCTGCAGGCGACGGCGGAAGCTTTCGCCGCGCTGCTGGGACCAGGGCGTCATCTCGATGGCGCTGCGTGCGAGTCCGCAGTAGCCGAAGTGGCAGAACCCGCAATCCAGCAGGTGCTCGGCGGCCAGGAAGCCGATGGTTGCCGAGTCAGTCACCACATTCACCAGGCCGGGTATTTCCGTGCGGCTGTGGCCGACGACGACCGCCGGCAGCCTGCGGGCCACCACGTCGTCGACCCGCCCGACGTCGCGCAAGATGATCCCCTCGGCATCGAGTGTGTCCATGCGGCGCCACACCGCCTCCAGCCCGCGGGGTTCCCAGTAAAACGACCACGGCCCGTGATGCCGCGCGAACTCGGCAATCCCGCGCAACAGGTTGCGTCCCGAGGCGCGCGACGATTCCAGCAGCAGGATCACTTTGGGGATTCGGCGGGTTTCCGTGGAACGCCGCCGGCGGGGGCTCTTCGTGTGTTTGGAGTCGTCGCTCATGGTGAGCTGAGCTGCATGGTAGGCCCCGGCGGCGGGAAGGGCAACGGCGAACGCCGCTGCGCTGCGGGGGGGGAGGGGGGTGGCTGGGTTTGGGCTTGCGTCGGGCGGAGGGTCCCGAAATGCTGCGGGCATGGAAACGCCCGACCAGTTCCGAGAATTGTTTCGCATGCAAAAGGCGCTCAACGAGCGCATCGGGGTGCGGACCGACAGCATGACCGAGGACGACAGGGTGCGGTGGCTGTTGAATTACTGCAGGGCGATGTCGCAGGAGATTGCCGAGTTGACGGACAGTGTGCCGTGGAAATGGTGGGCGCGGTATCAGAAGTTCGACGTGCAGAACGCGCGGGTGGAGGTGGTGGATTTGTTTCACTTTCTCATCAGTGCGGCGCAGGTGCTGGGGATGAGCGCCGACGAGGTGTTCCAGGCCTACGTCAAGAAGAACGCCGTGAACTTCCGGCGCCAGGAAACCGGTTACGCACGCAAGGATGAACTCGATTCGAAACACATTTGAGCCTGCGGGCTGAGCGCCCGCGCCGGTCCGTGAACGCGACTCCCCCGGCCGCACGCGGCCAACGCCCTGTGCGCATTTCCGCCCGACGCGGTCTTGCGCCGCCGCGGCACTGGCGTGGGGAGGTGGCGCGGGTGCTGATCACGCGCGGCGAGATCGCCCGGCGCGTGCGCGAGCTGGCGCGGCAGATCGAGGAGGACTATCGCGGGCGCGACTTGGCGGTGGTGGCGCTGTTGAACGGGACGATGCTGTTCCTGGCCGACCTGGTCCGCGGGCTGTCGCTGCCGCTGTGTCTCGACTTCATCGGCGTGTCCAGTTATCGCACCGGCACCGCGCCGCGCGGCCTGGTCATCACCAAGGAATTGCGGCTTGACGTGCGGGGGCGGGACGTGCTGCTGGTGGACGACATCCTGGACACGGGGGGCACCCTGGGGCGCGTGCGGGGGATGCTCCGGGCCTTGCGCCCCCGCCGGGTGCGGATCTGCGTGCTGCTGGACAAGAAACGGCGGCGTGCCGGGCGTGTGCGGGCCGACTACGTGGGGTTTGAGATTCCGGACGTGTTTGTGGTGGGGTATGGATTGGATTTTGCCGAGCGTTACCGCAACCTCCCGTTTGTGGGCGTGCTCCGGCCCCGCGTCCACGAGGAGGCACGTCAACGCCAGGGCACCGGAAATTTTCTTTCGCGCGGTCCCGGAAATGGCTAGAGTCCTTGACCCGTGAAAGACGTTGCACGCAGATCGAGTTTGTGCGCTGCAAGGGGCAAGTTGCGGGGCGGTCGTCAAGGACTCTTTGCCCCCGCTGCGCGGGGGCTTGTCCATGACGGCATTCAATCAAAACCGCGCAGCGGTTTTGTGGGGCGAGCCGCGCGCAGACCCACGGCCCTCTCGATGAACACCCACGGTTTGTGGCTTCTGCGCCCCTCGAACAGTCTGCGCCCGCGGCTCGCTAGGATTCACCCTGTGGCTGTATGAGCACCCGGTTGAAAGCAGCGGCTTACGGCGGGCTGGCGATTTGCGTCTTGTGGTTCGGTTACGGCTTTTTTGCCAGCTATGCCCGGGTCACGGACGCGTCCCCGGAGCCGCCTGCGACCCACAGCGCGGCGGTGCGCCCTGAGGCGGCGACGCCGGACAAGGCGGGCAGTTTCCACACCCGGCGCACGTCCAGGATGCTGGTTTATGGCGCGGGGGCGATCGCGGCGCTGGTGGGGCTGGGATTGCTTTCGGCGCACGATCTCTCCCATTTCCTTGCCAACCGCGTCGAGGCGTTCATTTTTGACGACCAGGGCGAGGCGATGCCGCGCCCGGAGTATGATCACGCGGAGGAGGTGTGGAAGGCGGGCAAACCGCTTGAGGCGGTTCAGCTCATGCGCGACTATCTCAAGGAGCACCCGCGCGAACAGTATGTCGCGTTGCGGATCGCGGAAATCTACGAGAAAGATCTCGGCAACCATGTGGCTGCGGCGCTCGAATACGAGGAGATCCTCAAGAAACCCCTTCCGCACGAGCGCTGGGGGTGGGCAGCCATCCACCTCGCCAACCTCTATTCCGGCAAACTCAACAAGATCGAGCAGGCCGAGGCGCTCCTCCACCGCATCATCAACGAACACGGCCACACCGCCGCCGCCAGAAAAGCGCGCCAACGCCTCGGCCTCCCCGACCCCGAGCCCGCCCCCGAGCCTGAGTCCGTTGAAGACCCTGAAGCCCCTTCGGAGCCTGTCCGGCCGCCGCCATCGGCCTCACACCTGCCTCCGGGATTTCGCCCGAAGAACGACTGACGCCGGCCGGGGGGCGGGGGGGCGGGGCGTCCGGGTGATTTCTCTGGTTACTTCGTGAGGGCTTTGGTGGCGTTATCGGCGGCTTTGCCTGCTTCGGTGGCGGCCTTGCCGACGGTTTCGGTGATGGCCTTTTGCACCTTGGCAATCAGGTCTGTCACGGCTTTCTTCTGGTCGTCGGTCAGTTTGGCATTGGCGCCAAGCTTCTGCAGTTGCTGCAGGGCGCCGGCGTAGTTGCCTTGTTTGACGGCCGAGACGGTGTTTTCGACGGCGGTTTTGACGGTGGCTTCGGCCGAGGCGAAGCTCTGTGTGAGGGCCGAGGTGTCAATCTGGGCGGGTTGATCGGTTTTACCGCAGCCGGCGAAGAAGAGGGTGGTGGCGGCGAGGGCGGCGAGGATCGATGTGAATGATTTCATAATGTCATGAATGGCTTGTGTATAGTTGACGCACAGGCTATGAAAAGTGCCGTCACCTGTCAAATCAACTCTGCTCCAGTGTGGGTCCGAATGAAACGCTTCACCACCATCCTTCCGGGGGTCCTGATCGCCGGGATGCCGTTGTGGGTGCCGTCGGTTCCGGCGGCTGGCGACACCAATGTCATTGCCTCACCCTCGGCGTTGCTGCGGTGCCTCGGGGACGAACTTTGGGTGACCCGTCCGGACTTCGTGGTATTCGTTCCTGTCGTCACCGACACGGCCGTGAACGACACCGGCAACGAACATTTCCTGGTGTTCAGCGGTCCGGGCGGCTCGTTGATGGCGGTGTGGACCCAGAGTTCGGCCGAGTCGCAGCCGGACCAGCACATCACCTTTTCGCGCAGCGAGGACGAGGGGGTCACCTGGAGTCGGCCGCGCATCATTGCGGGCCCGAGGAAACCGGGCGGCGGTCCGATGGCGAGCTGGGGATACCCGCTGGTAAGCCGGTCGGGCCGGGTCTACGTGTTGTACAGCCAGCACATGGGCAGGCACGACACCTTTGTCCATACCACCGGCTGGCTGCACGGCATTTGCAGCGACGACCACGGCCGCACTTGGTCCAAGCCGCAGCAGGTTGCCGTTGCGCGCAGTGTCCGGGACAACCCGGACCCCCAGATGCCGCCCAACATGATCTGCTGGCAAAAACCCCTGCGCCTGGGTCTCAACGGCGCCTACCTTGCCGGATTCACCCGTTGGACCAGTTTCGCAGTGACAAAAAACCCGACCCGGTCGTGGATTTCCGCCGACTCGCGTGTCGAGTTCATGCGGTTTGAGAACGTCGACGAGAATCCCGCGGTCCGGGACTTGAAGATCGGATGGTTGGCCGCAAACGAAAACGCCCTTGCCGTTCCGTTCCCCGGGCATCCCCGGGTCAGCGCCTGCCAGGAGCCCGCCCTCGTCAGACTGCCCGACGGACGTCTCTTCTGCGTGATGCGCACTGCGGCGGGCAGTCCGTATTGGAGCGTCAGCGCCGATCGGGGCGGAACGTGGACCCGGCCGCGGCGCCTGTTGCGGAAGGATGGCGGCGAGCCGCTGCTCCATCCGCTCTCGCCCTGTCCGATGTATGACGTGGGCGGCAACACGGCCGGCAGCGGGCGCTACGTGCTGTTGATCCACAACCACGACGGCCACTACCGCGGCTACGGCCCCGTCGACACCAGCTTCCACCGCCGCCCGGTCTGGATCGTGCCCGGCCGCTTTCAGGCTGGTGCGGACCAGCCGGTGTGGTTCGACGCGCCGAAGTTCTTCATGGACCACCGCGGCGTCCGCCTCGGCAAACCCGGCACGCCGGGACGCCTCGACCTCGCCCTCTACTCGAGTTTCACCGTGCGCCGCGGGCAGCCCGTACTCTGGTACCCGGACCGGAAGTTTTTCCTTCTCGGGCGCAAGATCACGCCGGAGTTTGTTCCGGGCGCCGGATTCCAATCTGCAACCAACCCTGACTGATCCCATGCGATTCTTGGTTCTCTGCTGCCTGGCCGCGCTCCTTGGCGCCGCCTCTTGCACCTGCCTCTGCGCACAATCCGCCCCCGCGCCCGCGCTTGTTTGGACGGACGTTCGTGCGCTCGGTGTTGAAGGGCAGGGGTGGTGCGACACGCGAGCGCCGTTTGACCGGCTTCCGGCGAAGGCCGAAGGCGTCGTCCGAAGTGCCGTCTGGGAGCTGAGCCGCCACTCGGCGGGATTGTGCGTACGGTTTGTGACGGACGGATCTGAGATTCACGCCCGGTGGGTGTTGACGTCGAGTCGTCTGGCGATGCCGCACATGGCGGCGACGGGGGTGAGCGGTGTGGATTTGTATGTGAAGACGGAGCGCGGCCGGTGGCGGTGGTTGGCGGTGGGCAGGCCGGAGCGCCAGACCAATGCGGTGCGGCTGGTGGGGGAACTGCCTCCGGGCAGGCGCGAGTATCTCCTGTATCTGCCCCTCTACAACGGGACGCACTGGGCCGAGCTGGGAGTGCCCGGCGGCGCGGTGCTGGCCAAGGCCGGCCCCTGGGGGCCGGGGTCGCGCCGGCCGATGGTGTTTTACGGCACGTCGATTCAACAGGGCGGATGCGCCTCGCGGCCGGGGATGGTTCACAGCGCCATTCTGGGCCGCCGGTTCCAGTTTCCGCACATCAACCTGGGTTTTTCGGGCAACGGCCGGATGGAGTCCGAGCTGGCCGGGCTGCTGGCAGAACTGGATCCGAGCGTATTCATTTTGGATTGTCTGCCGAACATGCAGGCTGCCGAGGTCGCCGAGCGCGTCGAGCCGTTCGTGCGCCGGCTTCGGGTGGCTCGTCCGACCACGCCGATGGTGCTGGTGGAAGACCGTTCCTACGCGGACGCGTTTCTGATCGCCTCGAAACGCGGGCGCAACGAGGCAAACCGCGTCGCCCTGAGGCGCGCCTTTCAACACCTGAAGCAATCGGGTGTCAGGCACCTGGTTTACGTCGAGGGCGACGGTCTGCTGGGCGACGACGGGGAGGGGACGGTGGACAGTTCGCATCCGACCGACCTGGGGTTCATGCGGCAGGCGGACGCGCTGGGCAAGGTGCTGGAGCCGCTGTTGAGGCGGCATCAGCGCTTGGCGTCCGGCCCGAAGCGCGCGCTTTAGCCTGCATTTCTACCCGGGCGGTGAGAAATCGGGGTTTCCCGGCGAACCATGCAGGTTGGAGCGGCGGCGGGGGCGGCTGGGGGCCCCGTTGCGCCAAAAGTGACTGTTACCCGAGAGGGTGGGGCGTGGGGCTGAAAAATCTCCCGTTGACACCCCCCTGATGTTTGGTACTCTCCCGCCTCAATTTTGCCCGGAAACATCCGGAAGAACGATCAAGTTCATTGCATTTATGGCCAAATCATCGAAGAAACACGTTTATCTGTTTGGTAACAAGAAAGCCGACGGCGACGGCTCCATGAAACCCCTGTTGGGCGGCAAAGGCGCCAACCTGGCCGAGATGTCCCGGATCGGGCTGCCGGTGCCGCCGGGCTTCACCATCACGACCGAGGTCTGCACCCATTACTACGCCAACAAACGGACTTATCCCGGGGACCTGCAGCCCCAAATCGAAAACGGGATCGCGTTCATCGAGAAAATCATGGGCACGCGCTTCGGGGACACGGCGCACATGCCCCTGCTCGTGTCGGTGCGGTCCGGCGCGCGCGACTCGATGCCCGGCATGATGGACACGATTCTGAACCTTGGGTTGAACGATCGGACGGTGCTGGCGCTGGTTGACGCCACGGGCAACGAGCGTTTCGCGTGGGACTGCTACCGGCGGTTCGTCCAGATGTATGGCGACGTCGTCATGGGCGTGCAGAAGCGCGCCGGAGAGGACCACGAGCCGTTCGAGGTCGTGATCCACCAGCTCAAGCACGAGCGGTATCACGAGGACATCGAAGACACCCAGCTGACCGTGGACGATCTCAAGGAACTGGTGAAGCGGTTCCAGATCCTCATCAAGGAGTACACCGGCGGCAAGGAATTTCCCCAGGACCCCTGGAAACAACTCCAGGGTTCCATCGGCGCCGTGTTCGGCTCCTGGATGAACGACCGTGCCATCGTCTACCGGCGCAAATACAACATCCCCTCCGAGTGGGGCACCGCCGTGAACGTGCAGGCCATGGTCTACGGCAACACCGGCGAGACCTCCGGCTCCGGCGTCGCGTTCACCCGCAACCCGGCCAATGGTCTGAAGGAGTTCTACGGCGAATTCCTGATCAACGCCCAGGGCGAGGACGTGGTCGCCGGGGTGCGCACGCCCGAGCCGGTCGCGCAGCTCGCGAACGAGATGCCGGCCGCCTACGAGGAACTCGACAACATCCGGACGACGCTCGAGAAGCACTTCAAGGACGTGCAGGACTTCGAGTTCACCATTCAGGACGGCAAGGTGTTCATGCTTCAGACGCGCAACGGCAAACGCACCGCCATGGCCGCGCTGAAGTTCTCGATGGACATGCATCGCGAGAAGCTCATCGACTGGAAAACCGCCATCCGCCGCAACCCGGCCGACCAGCTCGACCAGCTCCTTGCGCCCATCTTCGAGGCGAAAGCCGAGAAGGCCGCCCGGGTGATCGCCCGGGGCCTGCCGGCGGGTCCCGGTGCCGCCTCGGGCAGGATGTATTTGAACGCCGACCGGGCCGACGCCGCGGCCGCGAAGGGTGAACGGGTGCTGCTGGTTCGCAACGAGACCACGCCCGAGGACCTCCGCGGCATGATTGCCTCCCAAGGCATCCTCACCGCCAAAGGCGGCGTCAGCTCTCACGCCGCCCTCGTCGCCCGCCAGATGGGCAAAGTCTGCGTGTGCGGCGCCGGGGCGCTCCAGATTGATTACGCGTCCAAGACGCTCACGGTGGACGGCCAGCGGTTCAGCGAAGGCGACTATCTGAGCATCAACGGCACCGCCGGCACCGTGTACCCGGGCCAAATCAAGACCGCCGCGTCCGAGATCGTCCAGGTGCTGGTCGAGAAATCGCTCGATCCCGGGCAGAGCGAGACCTACGGGATGTACAAGACCCTCATGAACTGGTGCGCCAAAGTCAGCCGCCTCCAGGTCCGCACCAACGCCGACACCCCCGAACAGGCCGAAAACGCCGTCGCGTTCGGCGCCACGGGCATCGGCCTCACCCGCACCGAACACATGTTCTTCGAGGGCGACCGCATCGACGCGATGCGGGAGATGATCCTTGCCGACAATGTCCGCGACCGCAAGGCGGCGCTGGCCAAGCTGCTCCCCTACCAGAAGGAAGACTTCGTCGGCATCTTCAGGGCTCTCAAGGGACTGCCCGCCACCATCCGCCTCCTCGACCCGCCCCTCCACGAGTTCCTCCCCCACGAGGCCCGCGCCCAGGAGGATCTCGCCGCCAAAATGAATGTGCCCGTCGAGAGAATCCAGCAGCGCGTCAAGGAACTCCACGAGTTCAATCCCATGCTCGGCTTCCGCGGCTGCCGGCTCGGGCTCGTCTACCCCGAGATCAGTGAAATGCAGGTCCGCGCCATCTTCGAAGCCGCCGCCGAAGTGCAGAAAGCCGGCACCAAGGTCAAACCCGAGGTCATGATCCCGCTGGTCGGGTTCAAGCGCGAGCTGGATCTCCAGGCCGACTTGGTCCACCGCGTTGCCAAGGAAGTGATGGCCGAGCACAAGGTGAAACTCGATTACCTGGTCGGCACCATGATCGAAGTGCCCCGGGGCGCGCTGACCGCGGACGAGATCGCTCAGACCGCCGAGTTTTTCAGCTTCGGCACCAACGATCTGACCCAGACGTGCCTGGGCATGAGCCGGGACGACTCCGGCAGTTTCCTGCCTTCGTACGCGGAGATGGAGATCGTCAAGAAGAACCCCTTCGCCTCCGTCGACCAAACCGGCGTCGGCCAGCTCATGAAGATCGCCGTCGAGAAAGGCCGCAGCACCCGGCCCAACATCAAACTGGGCATCTGCGGCGAACACGGTGGCGACCCCGACTCGGTCAAGTTCTGCCACCGCATCGGCCTCAGTTACGTCAGTTGCTCGCCGTTCCGCGTGCCCGTCGCCCGCCTTGCCGCCGCCCAAGCCGCGCTCGAGGAGGAAGCCGCCACGGCAGCGAGACCGCCCCGCAAGGCCGCTCGGAAGGTTGTTCGCAAGGCCGCTCGGAAGGTTGTTCGCAAGGCCGCTCGGAAGGTTGTTCGCAAGGCCGCTCGG
>JAFGQR010000188.1 GCA_016935555.1 Verrucomicrobiota bacterium | reverse complement strand
GAATGCCCGAGAACTCGCGCACGCGCCATTCGATATTCGACGTTGAGCGTTGAGCGTTGGGCGTTGAGCGTTGGGCGTTGAGCGTTGGGCGTTGAGCGTTGGGCGTTGAGCGTTGAGCGTTGAGCGTTGAGCGTTCGTCTTGCCGCGGTTCATGGGCAGCCCTCCGGCCCTCCGCGCGCGTTGGCTTGACGGCGCGCGTCGGCCCATGCCAGGGTTTGCGCCGTTGCCGTTGCCGAGACCACGCGCTGTCCCATGAAATGCCTCGTTCCAATCCTATCCACACTCTGCCTTTGCATTCTGACCAGCCTGGCCCTCCAGGGCGCCGATTCCCGGCCAAACCCGCCCGCGTCGGCTCCGCGCCCCTATCCGGACCGTCTGCAGTGGTGGGCCGAGGGGCGGTTTGGCATGTTCATTCACTGGGGACCGGTCAGTCTGAAGGGCACCGAGATCAGCTGGTCGCGCGCCAACACCAATCCGAAGTGCCCCAACCGCGGTTCGATTCCCGCGGACGTCTACGACAGTCTCTACCGGGAGTTCAACCCGACGAATTTCGACGCCGCGCGGTGGGTGGGCCTCGCCAGGGCGGCCGGCGCCAGGTACATGGTTCTCACGGCGAAACACTGCGATGGTTTCCTCCTCTGGCATTCGCGGGCCAGCGACTACAACATCGCGGCCACGCCGTTCCGACGGGACATCTGCGCCGAGTTGGCGGGCGCGGCGCGGGCGCAGGGCATCCGGATCGGCTGGTATTACTCCCCCATGGACTGGCGCGACCCCGACTTTCGCACCGAGCGCCACGCGGCGTTCCTGGGCCGGATGCGGGCGGAACTGCGCGAGTTGCTGAGCGGCTACGGTCCGATTGATCTGCTGTGGTTCGACTGGGACGGGCACGAGCCGCTGTATGACCAGGCACGGACTTACGAACTGGTGAAGGCACTTCAGCCGAAGATCGTCATCAACAACCGGCTCGATCTGGGCAAAGGCAACACCGACCGCCAGATCCTCTCCCCCAACGCGGATTACTACACACCGGAACAGCACGTGGGCGCTTACGATGACCAGCGCCCGTGGGAATCCTGCATGACCACCTCGCGCAGGAACCAGTGGGCCTGGGGCGGGGCCGAAGACGGCGTGAAGCCGCTTGAGGTCTGCCTCGGCATGTTGATCCGCTGCGCCGGCGGCGACGGGAACCTGTTGTTGAATGTCGGGCCCACACCCGCCGGGGACATCGCCCCGGAACAGGCGGCCCTGCTCGGGCAAATGGGCGCATGGCTGGCCAGAAACGGCGAGAGCATTTACGGCACGCGCGGCGGGCCGTTCAAGCCGGGCGACTACGGCGTGTCCACGCGCAAGGGCAACACCGTTTACGTTCACGTGCTGGAATGGCTCGGCGACACGATCGCGCTGCCGCCGCTCCCAGCCAGGATCGTCGGCAGCCGTGTGCTGGGCGGCGGCAAGGCGTCCGTTCGCACGACACCGGCCGGACTTGAGGTGTCCGTTCCCGAACGCGACCGGCAGCCGTTGGACACGGTGGTGGCGCTTGACCTGGACCAGCCGGCGCTCGGCCTCGCGGCGGTGGAGGTGCCCGCACCGGAGTCGCTGGCGACCGGGGCCAAAGCCACCGCGTCCAACACGCATCAGAACCAGGCTCAATATGGCCCCGACAAAGCCGTCGATGGCCGCGGCGACACGCGATGGGCGACCGACGCCGGCACGACGTCGGCGTGGCTGGAGATCGATCTCGGCAGGCCGATGACGTGGAGCCGCGTCGTCATCCGCCAGGCGTACCCGGAGCTGAAGCGCATCCGCAAGTATGCCATCGAGTATTGGGAGAACGGCCAATGGAAAGCGTGCCACCGCGGGCAGCATCCCGGCGCGACCGTTTCCGCAAGGTTCGATCCTGTCACCGCGCGGCGGGTGCGCCTGAACCTTACCGAGGCCGGCGACGGCCCGACGATCTGGGAGTTTCAGATTTACAGGCACTGAAGCGCCTGACGATTTGGCAATTGAAAAAGGTCGGCAAACATGGTAAACACGCGGGCAACACCTGGATGACCGTATGAATTCATGCCACCTCTTTCGCGGGACCGCGTTCATGACCTTCTGCCTTTGCCTGGCGGTGCCCGCGGGAGGAGCGGGGATTGGTTCTGAGGGCTATACCAACGACTTCTCGTCCCTGCCGGTCGCAGCCGATTTCGCGACCTCGGCGACTGGCATCGCGGGGGCCTCGGGCGACATCGGCAGCGCGGAGGCCCTGGACGCTTACGTGCAGAACGTGGCCGCCAGCAGCATCACGACCGCGCTGGTCAATTCCAGCCCGACCAATCCTCCCGTCAAACTCAAGTCTGCCCAGTGGACCTCGGGCGGGACGGGCTACATTCTCACCCGGGCGACGGGGAACCGGGCGACCGTGATTCTGGCCAGGCTGGTGAACGAGACCGGCGCCGACTGCAACACGCTGCACTTGAGTTACCAGTTGACGGTTGCGGCCCCGGCCACGGAACAGGTGCCCGGGCAACGGATCTATTACAGCTTCAGCGCCGCCTCGAACGCCTGGACGAGCCTGCCGGCCATTTCGGGTTTGAACGCGTCGCAGCTCGTGAGCACCCATGTGCTGCTCAAGGAGACGTGGAGCGGCGGCGGCACTCTCTACCTGCTGTGGGCGGACGACAACAGCACCAGCAGCACGGAAACCGCCTACGAGATCGACAATTTCTTCGCCTCGGCGTCCTACGTCGAGGTGCCGCTCGCGATCACGCTGACAGCTCCGCCCGACGGGGAGCACGTTGCCTTCGGGCAAACCGTTTCAGCCAGCGTCGCCCTGACGGGGTCGCCCACCAACGTGAGCTACTATCTGGACGACGCCCTCGCGGTGGAACGTTTGGCGCCTCCGTTCAGCCCGGTGGACCTGCCGGCGCTGTCGCTGGGCGCCCACACCCTCTACGTCACGGCCAGGGATGCCAGCAACCACGTCGCGACCACGCTCACGAACACGTTTGTGGTCGATGAGAGCTTGTCGGGGGAGATCGGAACCAACACCACGCTCTACGCCTCCAACAGCCCTTACACAGCCTCCGGTAACCTCACCGTGGCCAGCAATGTGACGCTCACGCTTGAACCGGGGGTGACGCTGCGGCTGCGCAACAATTGCGGCATCACGGTTCATGGCTCCTTGGTGGCCCTGGGCAACCCCCAGCAGCCGATCGCCTTCACCCGCTACCCGGGCGACGCCAACTGGGAACGCATCCTGTTCGTGGAGGCGGCCGACAGCGCGTTTCGCCACTGCGTGTTCGAATACGCCAATTCCGTCGGGGACCATCAGGATTACTATCCGACGGACTGCAGTGTGCCGACCAACGCGACGCGGGTTTACCACGAAGCCGTGGTGATCCTGGCCAGCCACGTCGATTTCGACTACTGCTCGTTCACCAACCTTCCCGACGCGAGCGCCTCGGCGGCAGGAGACGCCATTGCGGTCATCGCGGACGACTACCACCACCCGGGGCCGGCGTCCGCAAATGTGCGGCACTGCACCTTCATCGGCATCGGGCAGGGCGTGCACACGCGCTACGCCCATGTGTGGGTGGAACAGTGCACCTTCAAGGACAAGCGCGGGGACAACGACGATGTCGACCTTTACGGCGAGAGCGACCCGCCGTGCGAGATCCGGAACAACCTGTTCCTGTGGCCCACGCACGAGGACCGCATCAATCCCACGCGGTGTTCCCCGGTGATCGACGGCAACATCATCCATGGAAGCTCGGACCACGGCATTGTGCTGCGCGACGTGGGGCACCCCATCGTCTGCAACAACGTGCTCTACAATTGCAGCTCGGGAGGCATCTCGGTCCAGAACGGGTGCGAGGCGCTCATCGTCAACAACACCCTCGTGAACTGCAACCGGGCCATCAAGCTGTTCGACCACCTGGACCGGATCAATCCGCCCTACTGCCTGACCGCCGCCAGCGGCAGCGCCACGCTTTACAATAACATCATCTGGAACAGCACGCCCGCGTTCGATCTGTCCGGAAACTCGTTTGGGACCCTGTCGGTCCATGTCGCCTATTCGGACATTCAAGGAGGCATCGCCAATGCCAGTGTGAAGGCGAGCGCCGTGCTCACCGCCGGCGAGGGAAACATCAATGCCGATCCGCTCTTCGCGAGCGCCGCCACCACCAACTTCCACATCCTCGCAGGCTCGCCCTGCATCGACGCCGGCACCAACCAGACCGCCACCGGCACCGATCTCGCCCTGCATGCGGCCGCGGATCTGGACGGGGTCGCCCGCCCGCTCGACAGCGACGGCGACGGCCAGACTCGCTTCGACATGGGCGCCTTTGAAATCCTGGTCCCCACCGCCGATTCCAACGGCGACGGCATTCCCGACGGCTGGTGTCAGCGCTACGGGTTGAACCCGGCGTCGCCCACGGTGGCTGACGAGGATCCCGACCAGGACGGCCAGAACAACCTGCAGGAGTACCTTGCCGACACCGACCCCACCAACCCGGATTCCTACGTGCATGTCCTGGGCATTCGCGATGCGAGCCGCGACCGGATGGTCACCTGGACCAATGCGTTCAATCCCGGGGTGCTCAGCGTGTTGACTGCGACGAACGTGGACGGCCCGTGGCAGCCCCGGGAAAACCATTTCACCACCAACGCGCTGGGGCAGGCCCGGATCACGCTGGAGCCCGACACCACGTTCTGCCGGCTGCTTGCAGTCGATATTTCCACGAACACGCCTCTGCATTTCAGCAACGTGGTTTATTCCTACGGCGTGCTCGAAACCGTCGCCGGTCTCGGCCTGTCCAAAGTCGATGTCAGCCAGTGGAAACCGGAGTATGAAGGTGCGTGGGCCACGAATGTTTGCCTGTCCCGCCCCCACATTTCGTTCGGCGACTCGCGTGGGAACGTGCTGATCGTGGACCAGCGCAGCTCGTCGGTTTTGAAGGTGACTCCGGAAGGCCGTTTGTACACTTACGCCGGCACGCACGTTGCCGGCAACAACGGCGACGGCCCCGCCCTGGCCACCACCCTCCACCTCAACGATCCCAACAGCGGGTGGCTCGGCACCAACGACACCTTGTACGTGCTCGACACCGACAACGGCAAGGTGCGCCGGATTGGCACCAACGGGATCATGAGCACGATGTTCACGACCGCGCCGATGGGGGACGGGCGCGCCTTGTGGGTGAGAAGCGACGAGTCCGAGGTTTATTTCGGTTCCGGTGCCACCTCCACCACGATCAACAAGTGGACGCCCACGGGCGGGGTCAGCGTGTACCGCGCCGGGTTCGGCGAGCTGGGCAACATCGCCGGCGACGAGCAAACCGGCGCCCTTTATGTCAGCGACCGCGCCGCCAACCGTGTGTATCGGCTGGACACCAACGGCGTGTTGACCGCGATCGCCGGCAACGGCACCCAATCCAATCTGCCGGGAGGCGGCGACGGCGGTTCCGCCCTGCTGACGGGGCTCATTTATCCGCGCTCGGTGGCTTTTCTTCCGAACGGCGGCTTCTTCACGTCCGAGCACAGTCCGGGCAACCGCATTTGGTACATCGATCCCGAGGGGATCATCCACCTTTGGATGCGGGGCGACGATGTGAACAACCAACGGGTGGGAGACGGCGAATGGTTTTACGAGGACATTGGCGATCCGGCGGTCAACAAGGTGTCCCGCGTGCGCGCCGTCATCCCGGATCCGTTTGGCAACCTCATCATCACCGAAAGCAATTACGGTTACGTCCGCCGGATCCGGTTTCAGCGGATGATCCCCTGACCCGGGGCGTTGCTTTGGGCGGAGGACGCGCTCACCAAGGTGATGGACAACGAAAGGGCGCGGAGACGCCCCCCGTTTCCGGATCGCCGTCGCGGCGGATGATGACGCGAAGCGATTTGCCGGCGTGGCCGGACGTGTCGGCGACGATCGCGCCGGCGTGGCACGGGACGTTCCCGGCCAACCTTGCGACATCAGTCCATGGCGGGTTGCGGTCGGCATGCTGCTGCAGCCAGACGGACACGGTTGCCCCCGGAAGCCGGTCCCAGGCGCCGTCCCGTTGCCACGTGATCCGGGTCTTGGCGCCCGGGTCGGTCACGGTGACCCGCTGGATGAAGCAGAGGTTCTCCAGCCGAATCCGGTGTCGCGCCAGTTTCCACTGGTCGGGCTTGTCATAGCGGCCCTGCAGGTTGTAGCGCTGGTCGCCGCCACAGTCGTTGTCCACCGCGAGGCGTGCGTCGTATTCGAAGTCTCGGTACAACGGGCGGAAGAGTGCGGAGCCGATGTTGAAGACGATGCGCCGGGGCGCGCGATGGCCCGAGGCGCACCGGGTCATGTAGCGCCACTGCGACTGCAGCGGCGGGGGCACGTCGTAGTCGTTGAACGCGGGCTTGGAGGGGGTGGCGTCAAAGCAAATCCACCCGTAGTGGCTTCCCAGCCAGACCTGGTCGTAACGGTGGCCGTTCGAGCACGGAGCGGTCTCGCCCGGGTCGAGCAAGCCGTTCCCGTTGCGGTCCCAGGCGCCCGGCGAATGCGGCGTTCCGGTGCCCAGCCACCGGGCCGGGATGCCCAGGTGACGCATGGCGCCCGCCACCATGACACTGGTGCCCGAGCAGGCGATGATCTGGGTTTTATCGTAGTCGCGCGCCGACAGCGCGATCTTCAGGTTGCCCGGGTTGGCGTCGTAGTGCCCGCGATCGTAGTCCACCGTGGCCGGTTTGCCCTTGTCGCGGTTGGGGTAATAGTAATGGTCCTGGATGTATTCGACGATGTTGCGCGCGGCCCAATAGGGATGGTGCATGTCGGCTTCGACACCGTATTTGCGCCGGATATGGGCCCGGGTTCTTTGGATGAAGGACTCGTAGGTTGCGGTGTCGCGCAGGCTGTAGAGATCGGGATCATCGGCAAGATAGCCGGCGCCTTCCAATGGGCCGGCCTCGCGCCGGACACGGTGAGGATAGACGAACTTCTTCCAGGGACGCGTCCACAGGTCGATGTCGTATCGCGACGCGTAGCTTCGGGCGGGCGCGTTGGCGTAGGCCACGCAATGCATGGTTTGGCGGCTGGACGCGTCGCCCGCCGGATCATGGGTGAACGACCGCAGAACGGCGTTGGACACCGAAGAAACGTCCGCGACCTTCTCGGTTTCCGTCCAGATCCCCTGGTTCTGCATTTGCTCGTGGCTGCAGGGCCGGGAGTAGTAATGATAGACGCCGCCCGGCTCGCCCGCACCCGTTTCCGGCTCGGTTTCGATCGTCATCGTCAGGTGCCGCAGCACCCGCGGCCCTTCAAACGAGGCGTCCAGGTTCCTCGTCACATTGACCCGGTGGACGCGGTCCGGGCCGGGAACACTTTCCGGCACCCAAAGGGCGTCTTGCCCGAAGCCCAACCCCCAGCAGGAGCGGCTCTTCTCATGGGATTGGGGCCGGTCAAAAAAGAACAATCCGCGCCCCGTCCCCGATTCGGCGCAATAAATGTGATCCTCGCCGACGGTGGCCCACAGGTAGAGCCACCCCTCCAGCCGCATCGCCGCCAGCCCGCGCGCCGGGAACGTCCCCGCATCCGGCATGTGGCGCACGTCGAGGGGGAGCTTGTCCCATCCCTGCTTCCCCTGAATCCGCAGAATGCCCCGCTGGACCCGCAGATTCGGGTCCGCATGACCGGAGGCGTCATAGCTGACCCAAAGAACGCCGTCTTCACAGGCCAGATCGTACACTTCGCGGTCGCCCATGCGGAACGGATGCCGGGAGAGATCTGCCGACAAGGAAGCCGCCGCCTCGCCCAGGACGTATCGCCACAGTCGCGACCGCGGCCCCGGAGGCGACGGGTTCCAATCCGCGAAGTAGATCACCCTCCGGCCGTTTTCGACCGCGAAACACAGGCCCCGGGGATTGGTGAGGTTCGAGGCGCCCACGGCCGCTGAGACATCATGGGTGCGACGGAGGCTGAGCGTGTCCGAGTCGGGACTCTCACCCCGGCGGCGTTCATAGGCGAAGACCTTGCCCGATTGATCGAGAACCAGCAACCGCGGGGACGCCGAAGCCGACTCGTCCCAGGCCAAGCCTCGGACTTCGGTGTTTTCCGCGGCGAGGCTGTAGACGTGTTCACAGGTGCCGACCGGGGCGGCGGGTTCACCGGTGGCGCACGGGCTGGCGGCCAGGCCAAGGGCCAGGAGGAGCAGGAGCCCCTGGGCGACGGGCAGACTGCGGAGACGAGTGGCGCCGGCGCGGCGGCCGGCCATGGCAGGCATCGTGGAGTTCATGGGCAGTTCCCATTCGCGTTTGCGAATGCGTCGGGCCCCTGAACCTCCGCGCCTCGTTGAGGCACGGCGGCTGGGAGGTTCTCACGGTTCATGGGGAATGGGTCTGGGCAGAGTCCGGTTTGATCCAATCGTCGAAATGGTCGAACGGCAGCTTGCGCAGGGACAGCACATCGGCCGAAAGGTTGTAACGGAGCCTGCCGGTTTCCGGGTGAGCGGAGGCGGGATTGGACCCGACGCAGACCAGGCGCAGGGCATGCTCGCCGGGGGTGAGGCGGAACAGGCCGATTTTGCGCTCGCGGCGGCGGCCGTAGATGTAGTCTTCATGTTCGTCCTGGCGGAAGATGTTGAAGAAATCCAGGGTGGTGTTGATTTGTTCGGGCGGCAACTGGTTGACCAGGCTGAGCCGGTAGCCGCCGGCGATGTGCGATTCGCCGGCCTGGTGGATTTCCTTGCCGTCGATGAGGACCTTCCAGATCCCGTTGTCTTCGCGAAGATGCTGGAAGAGCGACATGGAATAACGTCCGGGCTGCTCAATCCGGAAGGGGATCTCAATCCATGCCCCGGGGGCGTCATTCCTCACCCGGAACCAGGGTTTGGTGTAGGTGGCGCGATTGTAGGGTCTGACCTCCAGGGCGGCCTGCGGGGAATGCCGGATCGTCTGGACGACCTGCGGCAGGTGCAACACCACCTCGGGGTTCACGCGCTCCTGGTAAGGCGGAAAGGGGCACCACGGTTTGGCGACGGCGTCCTGGTACCAATAGGACACCGAGGACCAGTAATCGGGCCGCGATCCGGATGACGACACCACATGGCCCCGCGAATCCATCAGAAACCCGCGGCGCTCGATTTGGAACTTCAGCGACTTGCGGAAAAGAATGGGGTCGGCAATGTGCCACCGGTAGGCGCTCACGCGGGCATCGGGAGCACGAGGCTCGAAAACGGTGCATCCGTTGTACAAACTGGAATGGACCCGCATGTTCCAGGCCTCGTTGAAATAATCCTCCGTGCCGGTGCCCTGCAGCGAAGACTGAGCCTCTCCGTCGATCCAAAACATGTCGTCTCCTTCCCCAAACCAATGGCCGATGCCGTTTTGGGACGACAGCACGGTGCCCACGTAATGCCCGCGGCCCTCGCCTTGAAAGACCGTGTAGGGTTCGCCCTTCTTGGGCGGATACTCCTGATGATAGCGCGCGTGGAAATAAAGGGTGGGCTCCATCGGTTGATCCAGGCGTATCCAGTCCAGTTGATAGTAGCAGGACGCGGGAGCCTTGTCGGACTCGTTCGCCAACACGATCCGCGCCTGTGTTTTGAAGGGCATTTGCCAGTAGCAGTTGTACCCGCGCCCGTAGGAGCTGACCTTGACCGGCAGCGAGGTCACATTCGCCTGCATGCCGTTCCCCACCGCAAAAAAATCGCCCAGCGGCACTTCCACGGACGGCACGTCGGCGCCGTCCCAGTAGATGCGCAGCACCAAGGCGCGGCCGTAACGGATGTCCATCGACGAGGGCGTCATCCAGAGGTGCACGATTTTGCCGGGCCCCTGCAACACGCCGATGGTTTTGGATTCGCCCATGGCCAGCTTGTCGGAATCCGAATTGTCGATGGCGTTGCCGCTGGAAACCCGCATCGAGCGGCCCGTTTGGGGATGGATGATGGATTCGAGGGTTTGGGCGCCGGCCTGGCTGCTCGCTGCGGCCAGCAGCAGCGTTGCCGTGCGGATCACGTGCATTCGGTTCATGGAGCGGTTAGGTTCGTGCGTTGAGGAGCGTTGAAAAGCCCAGCCCGGTTACTCAAAGCCGCCGCGGCCAAACGGACGGACGCCCTTCGCTAAAACGGGCACCTGCAAGCTTTTGCGGCATGCCGGATATGCAGATCATCGTACCCTGCGGCAACCAGCAGTCAATAATATTCAACCTCGGCCGCCGCCCACGCGACCTCCGAGGAAGAAGAGGGGGGATGATCGTGCGAGTCCACCAGCCCACGCAAAAAGGACTTGACCGCACGATGTGCCGATGCATAGCGTTGCTGTTGCGATGACGACAAGTCACACAATCGAAGCCCACCGTGAGGTTCTGTCGGGTTGTCGTCTCCATGCATTGTCGGCTCTGCGGGTGGTCGTTGCACGCTAGGCCGCTGCGCGTTCCTCTCTTCTGCGTAGCGGCTGTCAAGGCAGCGTCCTCCGCCGGCGGCGGGTGCCCTGGTGTTCAAGCCTCAGAGCGGCAGTAGAGTCTAAGAACCTCGTCGACGGATTGCCCAGGATAAGGGTTCTTTATTCACCCAGGTACCACCATGGCTACAACAAAGGCGAACAAACGCCAGGACAGGTCGGCCGGTCGCTCCTGCAAGGGAAAAACCGGGGCGCAGATTTTTCACGAAATGTTGCTCGGCGAGGGAGTCGAGCGGATGTTCGGGATTGTCGGCGGCGCCATGCTGCCAATATTCGACGTGCTGCACGGCTCGCCCATCCCGTTTGTGCTGACGCGCCATGAGCAGGGAGCCGCGCACATGGCCGACGGGTATGCCCGCTCGACGGGCAAGGTCGGGGTGTGCATCGCCACCAGCGGACCCGGCGCGACCAACCTGACGACGGGACTGGCGACGGCGTACATGGACTCCAGTCCCGTGGTGGCGTTTACCGGGCAGGTCAAGACCTTCTTGATAGGCAACGACGCCTTCCAGGAAGCCGACACCACAGGCATTACGCGACCCATCACGAAGTACAACTTGATCGTCAAGCGTGTCGAGGATCTTGGGCGAACCGTCAAGGAAGCGTTTCACATTGCCCGCACCGGCCGGCCCGGGCCGGTCCTGGTTGACCTGCCGGTGGATATCACCGCGACCAAGTGTCCTGTGGAGCCGGACCTGGCCCCGGACCTTCCGGGCTACAAGCCGCCGTTGCGTGGGCACATGCGGCAGATCGAAGCCGCGGCGCAGGCAATCAACGCGGCCGAACGACCCCTCTTCTACGTTGGCGGGGGCGTCATCTCAGCAGACGCGTCCGACGAACTGCGGGCACTGGCCGAGAAGGGCAATATACCCGTGACGACGACGCTGCTGGGCATGGGCGCCATCGACGAGGCCAGCCCGCTGGCGCTGAAGATGCTCGGCATGCATGGAACGGCCTGCGCGAACTACGCCGTCCAAGACACGGACTGTCTCATCGCCGTCGGCGCGCGCTTCGACGACCGCGTTACCGGCCGGCTGGACAGCTTCGCCCCCAACGCGAAGATCATCCACATCGACGTGGACCCCGCCAGCATCTCGAACAATGTGGATGTCGACATACCCGTCGTCGGAGATGCGAGGAATACCCTCTCGCGCATGCTCGAGCGCATCCAGCCGCGGGATCGCTCGGCGTGGCTGGCGAGGATTGACGAGTGGCGGCGCAAGCACCCCCTGCGCTACGCAACCCAGGGGCATATCAAGCCGCAGGAGGTCATCGACATCCTCGGCAAGCTGACCAACCACAACGCCATCATCGCCACCGGAGTCGGGCAGCACCAGATGTGGACGGCCCAGTATTACGGCTGGCGACGGCCGAGGCAAATCATCACCTCCGGCGGGCTGGGCACGATGGGCTTCGGCGTCCCGGCCGCCATCGGGGCGCAGTTCGGCAACCCCCGCAAGACTGTCATCGACATCGACGGCGACGGGAGCTTTTCGATGACCATGGTCGAGGTGCTCACGGCCGTTCGGTATCAGCAGCCTGTCAGGTTCGTCGTGCTGGACAACAATTACCTTGGCATGGTCCGTCAGTGGCAGGAGATGTTCTACCACCGACGCTACAGTGCCGTCGAGCACCCGTGTCCGGACTGGGCGGCCGTGGCCGAGGCCTTCGGCGCGACCGGGATGCGGGTCTTCGAGCGGTCCGAGTTGGGTGACGCGCTGAAGGAAATGCTGGACTGCGAGGGTCCCGTTGTGATGCACGTGCATGTGGACCCCGACGAGAACGTTTATCCCATGGTGGCGGTCGGGAAAGGACTGCACGAAATGGACCTGGGCAAGCTGGCCTGAACCGCTGGGCGCACCCAGCCCACCAAACAAACACGCAGACACAGACATGAGAAACATCATAAGCGCACTGGTGCTGAACAAGGCGGGCGTCCTGGCGCGCATCGCGGGCATGTTCGCCGCGCGCGGCTTCAACATCGACTCGCTGGTCGTCGGACGCACCGAGGACACAAAGCTGTCGCGGATGACCATCGTCGCCATCGGTGACGACAAGGTCCTCGAGCAGATACGCAAGCAGCTTGACAAGGTCATAGACGTCGTGAAGATATGCGACTTCGCCGACATGAACTACGTGGAGCGCGACTTGATGCTCTGTCGAGTCCATACGCCGCCCGAGAAGCGCTCCGAGGTGGTCGAGGTGGTCAACCTCTTCCGCGGACGAGTGGTGGACGTGGCGCGGGAGAGCTTGCTCATCGAACTGTCCGGACCCGAGCAGAAGATGGAAGCCTTCGTGGACCTTATCCGCCCTTACGGGATCAGCGAACTGGCCCGCACGGGCGTGCTCGCCATGCAGCGCGGCGCGCAGGCGAAGCGACGGCGCGCTGCGAAGCCGTGACACGGACCCGGAATTGCAGCTCTCAGGTTGACGCCCATGTGCAGAGCGGGGCCAGCGATCCCGCCCGTCGGGCGGCACGCCGCCTTGCAGGCGGGGCCCGCATCAGCTTTGCAGCCCGGTGAGCGCAAAGACTCAATCCTCTGCCGCCGCGTTGCCCTTTCAGCCTGTCTTAGCAGCCTGTCGGACTTAGGTCTATCCGGCGTTACTTGAGTTTCGGTGCCTGCGAAAGCTACGGACGTCTCCTGTGGTTCGGGACAGGCTGCTAACCGAACTTTCGCAACTCAATCAAGGTTTTGACAATTTTTGGGGGTGCGGGCCTCGAATTTCTCAGGAAACTGGAGTATTCCGGTGCCGATTTCGGTTTGGTGCAGACCTAGCCCTCTTCCCAGCCAGCGCGTGCCAGCGCGTAGCGCTGGTAAGCTGCCCAGCATCGATGATGGGCAAGCCATTTCTGCACGCGCACCACCGTTTCAAAGACGGGAAGGATCATTACTACTCGAGTATCGCAGAAAAGGTCCGCACGCCGCGAGGCGAGTGGGTGCAGCGACCGATCCTCTATCTTGGAGAAATTCATGACAGCCAAAAGGCGGCTTGGACCAAAACCATCGAGGTCTTCGATACCGATCGGCAGGCGTTCACGCAGTTGGCGCTGTTTCCGACGCAACGCGAGGTGCCCGCGCACGTCAGCCACGCGGTGCAGGTGCGGCTGACCGAGTTCCGCCTGGAGCGCCCGCGCCAGTGGGGCGCTTGCTGGGTCGCCTGTTTTGAAAGGGATCCACCGTTTCCGGAAGGGGACAAGCGACGGTTTGATTACAGCCGGGACAAGCGCCCCGATTGTGTGCAGGGGATCATCGCCTTGATCGTCACCCCGGAAAGGCTATCCGCTGGCCTACGAAGTGTTGCCCGGCAATACCAGCGACAAAACCACACTCAAAGCGTTCCTGACCAAAATCGAGGAACTCTATGGCAAGGCCCAACGGATCTGGGTCATGGATCGAGGCATCCCCACGGAAGCGGTGCTGGAAGAGATGCGCGCGAGCGATCCGCCGATTCGATACTTGGTCGGAACGCCCAAGGGACGGCTGACCAAGTTGGAGAAGAAGCTCTTGGAACTGCCCTGGCAATCGGCACGGCCCGAGGTGCGAGTGAAGCTACTGCCGCAGGACGCCCAACTCTACGTGTTCATCGAGAGTCACGCTCGATTGAAGAAAGAACGCGCGATCCGTTTGCGTAAGGTGCGGGAGTTGATCCAGCGGCTCAAGGCGCTGCAAGCCCGCAAGCAAGAACTCACGCGTGACGAATCACTGGTTGCGGTGGGCCAAGCCAAAGAACAGGCCGGGCGGGTGTTTGGGCTGGTGAGGGGGATTCGTCCGTGAAAGGCTTTTGAAGGGCATTCCGTGGGGCGGCATATGGTGGGGGGCCACCCGGGCGGCTTGCGTAACCGCCTGATTTGCAATGCTCGTCACATTGCACTGAATGGCTTGGGGCTCCAACCAGTCCAACATGTTTGGTTTGAGTATTTGTCGTTTCATGATCAGAGTATCGGAAGGTGTGGGAAAGCGCACGGATGCCAGGCAGCCAAGTGGCGGGCATGTTGGCTGCTGGAAAGGCACGGTTCACGCTGGCCGGGGCTAGTACCAGAGCGGAGAGCGGAGACGCGCTTATGAGTATCACTCAGATCTTGCTGAAAAAAGGACTGTTGGCTCCCCAGCAGATGGAGGAAGCGGTGGCGCTTCAGAAGTCGAACGGGGTCCGGTTGGATCGTGCGATTGTGCAGCTGGGGTTTTTGACCGAGCGCCAGCTGCTGGAGGTGATGTCGGAGCAGCTGCATCTGCCGATGGTGAATTTGTCCGAGGCGACCATTGATCCGCAGGTGTTGAAGATGCTGCCGCCGAAGGTGGTGTATCGGAAGCGGCTTGTGCCGATTGGCCGGCAGAACGGGACGCTGACGGTGGCCACGAGCGACGCGTTCGACATGTATGCGTTCGACGACCTGCGGCTGCTGACGGGCCTGAACATCCAGCCGGCCCTGGCGCCGCGGGAGGAGATCGAGAAGCTGATCAAGACCCACTACGGTCTGGGCGGCGACACGCTGGACGAGATGGTGGGCGCCGACGATCTCGAGGTGACGAAGCCGGGCGGGGAGACCAGCGAGGATTTGCTGGAGATGGCGCAGGAGGCGAGCGTCATCAAGCTGGTCAACGAAATCATCCTCGAAGCGCTGAACGAGCGGGCCAGCGACATCCACATCGAGCCCTACGAAAACCAGATCGCCATCCGCTACCGCATTGACGGCGTGCTGCAGGAGGCTTCGATCCCGGCCCAGATGCACCGGTTCCAGGCGGCCATCATCAGCCGCATCAAAATCCTGGCCAACATGAACATCGCCGAGCGGCGCGTGCCCCAGGACGGACGCATCAAGTTCCAGGTCGGCGGCCGCCAAATCGACGTGCGCGTCAGCGTCATCCCCATGCTTTTCGGCGAAGGCGTCGTCATGCGGCTGCTGGACAAGTCCAGCGTCCTGTTCACGCTGCAGCAGCTGGGCATGGACGAACACACCTACGGCCTGTTCGACAACCTCATCCAACGCCCCCACGGCATCATCCTCGTCACCGGCCCCACCGGCAGCGGCAAAACGACCACCCTCTACGCCGCTCTCAACGCCATCGTCGGCCCCGACCTCAAAGTGCTCACCGTCGAGGACCCGGTCGAGTATCATCTCCAGGGCGTCAACCAGATCCCCGTGGACAGCCGGGTCGGCATGTCCTTCGAGCGCGGCCTGCGCGCCATCCTCCGGCACGACCCGGACGTGGTGATGATCGGGGAAATCCGCGACCTGGAGACGGCGCGGGCGGCGACCCAGGCGGCGCTCACGGGCCACCTGGTGTTTTCCACGCTGCACACGAACGACGCCGCCACCGCGCCGATGCGGCTTATCGACATGGGGGTCGAACCCTACCTCATCTGCAGCACGCTCATCGGTTCCATGGCCCAGCGCCTCGTGCGCACCATCTGCCCCAAATGCAAGCAGACCTTCACCCCGGACCTCCAAAAACTCCCCCCCGACCTCAAGTTCGCCCCCGGCGAAAAGCTGAGCCGCGGCGCCGGATGCAACCACTGCCGCAACACGGGCTTTCGCGGCCGCACCGGACTCTACGAGCTGATGGTGATCTCGGACGAGGTGTCCGACCGCATCATGCACCGCGCCCCGACGCCGGAAATCGTGAGCGCGGGGCGCAGGGCGGGGTTGCGGCTGCTGCGGGAGGATGGCTGGACCAAGGTGCGCAACGGCACGACCACCGTCGACGAGGTGCTGACCTGCACGGCAGTGTAAGACCCTTCGGGGGTTCGAGCCGGGCCGCAAGCCGGCTCGGATCCCCCGGCTTTTCCCGCATGCGACCCGCCCACGCCTTGAACCGTCCGAGCCCGCGGCTGGCTGGATGAACGAGTTTCAATACATTGCCCTGACCGAGGCGGGGCAGCGGATCAACGGCGCGGTCGAAGCCGAGAGCGAGGCCGCGGTGCTGCGGGTGCTCGAGGAGAAGAAGCTGTTTCCGCTGCAGGTGCACGCGGGCGCGGCCGAGAGGCGGGCTCGATTCCAGTGGCGCAAGCGCAAGGTGCGGAACCGCGAGGTGGGTGTGTTGTATGGGCAGATGGCGGACCTGATTGGGAGCGGGGTGCCGCTGATGCGGGCGCTGGACACGCTGATCAAGTCGACGGTGAGCCGGCCGCTGGTGGAGATCCTGAAACAGATTCGCGCGAACGTGTCGGACGGCAAGTCGCTGACGGAGGCGATGCGGGATCATCCGGACGTGTTTCCCCCGTTGCACACGGCGATGGTGCAGGCGGGGGAGCGGGCGGCGTTTCTCGAGGACGTGCTGCGCAGCCTGTCGGAGTTCCTGGAGCGATTGGACGAGTTGCGGGGCAAGGTGCTGGGGGCGTTGACCTACCCGCTGCTGCTGGTCCTGGTGGGCGTCACCGTCATGGTCGCCGCACTGGTGTTTTTCGTGCCGCGGTTCGAACCGTTGCTGGCGGGCGTCAAAAAGCCGATGCCGACCGAGCTGGTGTTTTTCCTGAGCACGGCCATGCGGCACTACGGCCACTGGATGGTGTTGGGGCTGGCGGGGCTGATCGCGCTGGTTTGGAGCCGGCTGCGGACGGACGCGGCCCGGAAGAAGATCGAGCGATGGCGGCTGAAGATACCGGTGGCGGGGGAGGCGCTGCGTCTGCTGGCGATCACGCGGTTCTGCCGGATTTTGGGGACGATGCTGACCAACGGGGTGCCGCTGCTGCAGGCGCTGCGGATCAGCAAGGACGCCACCGGGTCGAGCCTGATGGCCGAGCGCATCGGCGAGGCCGTCGAAAGCGTCCGCGACGGCAAGCGGCTGTCGGAACCCCTGTCGGAGGGCGCGTTTATCCCGGACCAGATCCTGGCGATGATCACCGTGGCGGAGGAATCCAACAAGTTGGACAAGGTGTTGCTGCAGATTGCGGACACGGTGGAGCGGCGGACGAACCGGCAGGTGGACCAGGCGGTGCGGCTGATCGAGCCGGCCATCCTGTGCCTGGTGGCGGGGGGGATCGGTTTTCTGGCGCTGGGGCTGTTGCTGCCGATCTTCACCATGGCCACCGCGCTGGGGGCAAAATGAATCTTGCGGGCGTTTCGTGCGTCTAGATAGGGTTGAGCGGCCCCATGGGCTTAGACTGATATGATTATTCAAACCATTGCTCGGACACGCCAAAACACCGCGCGCGCCGCGGGGTTTACGCTGATTGAGATCCTTCTTGTCATTGTGATCATCCTGCTGCTGGCGGGCGCCCTGGTGGTCTTCGTGCTGCCTCAGCAGGAGGGTGCGGAGAAGAACACCACGCTGCTGAAGCTGACGCAGATCGAGACGGCGCTGCAAACGTATCGCCTCAACATCGGGCACTATCCGACGGAAGACGAAGGGGGGCTGGAAGCGCTCATGAAACGGCCGAGCTTCGAGAATGAGAGGCTCAACGAGAAATGGAGGGGGCCCTACCTCAAGCCGGGCAGCACGCTCGAAGACGCCTGGAACAACAAGATCGAATACGAAGTCGTCGACCGCAGCCTCGAGGGCGATGAGGGCACCCCGGCCCTGCCGTTTCGGCTGTATTCCATCGGTCCGGACGGCCAGCCCGACACCGAGGACGACATCAAAATCGCCACCGAGACGGAGACTGACATGTTCGACACACCGTTGTCTTCGCCCTCGACCCCCTAATCCCCCGGAGCACCCATGGCCACGTGGACCGGTCTGCGTCGGCAGAGGGCCGGTCAGGGCTTCACCCTGCTTGAACTCCTGCTGGCCACCCTGCTGCTGATGCTGCTCTTCGGCGCCGTCGTGTTTCACTTCGACGTCCTGCAGCGCGGCACCGGATTGGACGAGGCCGCCCTGCAAATGGAAGGTCTGCTGCACTTCGCCCGCGCCCACGCCGCCCAAACCGGCCGCCGCGTCCAAATCGCGTTCGAGGAGCCGGTGACCGAGGATTTCCTGCTCGCCCTCGGCGGGCTGGCCGTCCGGTGGGAGCCGGACCCGCTGGACGCGCCCGGCGTTTTCAAACCCTTGCCGCAGGCCGTGGACTACGTGGCACGCGTCACCGAGGCCGTCATGATCGAAAGCGTCCACCCCCTGGATGTCAACGGGCGCGAGCGGAACGCCGACGCCATGGCGGACGGCGGCGACGACGTGGCGTTCGTGTTCGAGGACAGCTTCCCCGTCACCCCGCCGATCACCTTTTACCCGGACGGCTCGAGCGACTCGGCCCGCATTGTCGTCACGCCCTGGGACTTCGACGACCCGCGACGCATCGAGCTCAAACTGGTCGGCATCACCGGGTCCGTCCGCCGTCGAATCCTGGAACCCGCATCGGACGAGTTCGGCGAGCAGCCCCCCAACGGCCGCGATACGGGCCCCGCCGGCGCCCCGGCCGCGCCTTAGCACCGGGCGCGGGCCGCGCCACCGGCCATCCGGAACGCATGTTGAACATCGAATATCCCAACGTCGCCGCGCACGCGCCGCGGCGGGTGGCCCGCACGAGCGGGCGCGCAGGGCGCTCCGGCCGCTCCCGCGACCCGGCGGCCCCGAAGACGGGCGGCGCCGCGGGCGCCGCGGCCGCCGGCAGCGACGCCGGCGGGCTCCGCGAGCGGGAGCGTGGCGCCGTGCTGCTGGAGGTTGTGTTGGCCTTGCTGCTGTTCGTCGGCGCCGCAGCGGTGATCAGCGGCGGCTTGCACGCCGCCCTGACGTCCGTCGAGCGCATGCGGCTCTCCATGCACGCGGCCAACCTCGCCATCTCGCTCGTCGCGGAGCTGCAGCTGGGCATTCGCGGCACGGAGATGCAGGGTCCGGCGCCCTTCGACCCGCCTTTCGAGGATTGGACCTGGGAGATGGTGGCCGCCCGGCAGGAGTTCAGTGTCGACTCCACGGGACCGGAATGGACCCGGGTCGAGGTGATCATCCGCCACGAGGATCCGCCCCTGACGCATCGGCTGGCGCAACTGGTGCAACCCGGGGTGGCGGACTGCTGCGGCACGGAAGACGCCCAAAGCGGTGACGCCGCGGCTCTTGATGAAACGGTGTTTTGACATGCCGACCCTCCCCACATCGTCGGGCGTTCCCAGGCGCAAACACGTTCGGCGGGCCGGCCGCCCGGCCCGCGGTCGGGGCGCGTTCACGCTGATCGAGGTCGTTCTTGCCCTGCTGATTGCCATGAGCCTCCTGCTGGGGGTGATGTTCTTTTACAGCCAGGCGGCGGACTTGCGCGGCCAGCTGCTGCGCGAAGCCGACCGGCTGGCCTCCATCCGGCTTGTCATGGAACGGTTCACGGCCGACCTGCGCTGCGCCTGCGCCGACTTCGCCGGAGGCGCCGGTTTGAAAGGCGACGCCACCTCGCTGTCCTTCCTCAGCGCCGCCCTTCCCTCGGCGGAAGCGCTGCAAACGGCGGATCCCGGCCGGCCGTGGTCGGCGGAGGCGGATCTGCGGCGGGTCAGCTACCGGGCGGTCCTGCAGGTGGAGGAGACGAACACCGTGGTCGCCGGACTCACCCGCGAGGAGCAATCCCTGGCCGAACCGCGCGCGGTGGAAGACATTTTCGAGGAGTTCTTCGACCCGCTTTTGTGGGACGCGGAGGAGCCGGCCGCCGAGGAACCGCTGACCGACGCGATTCATTTCGTGCGATTCCGCTACTGGGACGGGTCGGCCTGGCAGGCGTCCTGGGACTCCGTGGAGCTGCCGCGCGGCGTCGAGGTGAGCTTCGGCAGCGATCCGCTGCCCGAGGACCTCACGCCGGACGAGTATCCGTTCGAGCTGTTCCGGCGGATCATCCACTTGCCCGGCAGCGGCGTGAAGGAGGATCTGTCGTGGTTGGAGCTGCTCGGGGAGTTGTGGCCCGAGGAGGAGGCCTCGCCGCCCCCCGATGACCCGCAAGCCACCCCATGAACTCCCGCCCCGCCCAAAACGGTTTTGTCCTCGTGGCCGTGCTGGTGGTCATCCTGCTCGCCTCCATGATCGCCGTCAGCCTCCTGTTCCGCGTGCGCGCGGAAGAGGCCGCCAGCGCCTGTAGCGCGAGTAGCGAGCAGGCCTGGGCGGCGGCCATGACCGGCGTCGCCGAGGTGATCCGGTTCATGCGGGAGGCCACGCCCGGTTCGCTCGACTGGCGGAACAGCCCGGACACGTTCCGGGAGCAGTGGGTATATGACGACGGGGCCGACCGCTGGTATTTCACGGTATACAGCGCCGGCGACCCTGGCGAGCTGGAGGACCTGCGCTACGGCCTGACCGACGAAGCCGGCAAACTCCATCTGAACCACGCGACCGAAGAGGCGCTTGGCAAACTGCCCGACATGCCCCCCCTGCTGGTCCAAGCCCTCATGGATTACCTCGACCCCGATGACGACCCTCGTCCCGAAGGGGCGGAGCAGGAGTATTACGACGCCCTGCCCAGTCCTTACACCCTGCGCAACGGGGCGCTGGCCTCGATGGAAGAACTGCTGCTCGTGCGCGGGTTCAGCCCCGCCGTCGTCTACGGCGAAGACCTCAACCTCAACTTCCGGCTCGACCCCAACGAGAATGACAGCGACCAGTCCTTCCCGCCCGACGACAATGACGGCCTGCTCGACCGCGGCCTGAGCCCGTACGTGACGGTGATGTCCTATGACCTCAACGAAACCAGCGAAGGCCTGCCGCGCACGAACCTCAACGACCCCCAAGACCCCCTGATGACCGATGCGCTGCCCGAGGCGACCGTCGCCTACATTGAGGCCTTGCGCCGCAACCAGGCCACCCTCGAGCACCCCTGGGACCTGCTCGAAGCCAACGGCGAGTTCAAGGACGACCATGGCAGGGACGTGAAGATGGAATCCGGGGTGGACAAGGCGACCCTGGGGATGGTGTTGGACCAGCTGACCACGACAATTGAAGACCGGACCGACGGGCTGATCAACGTGAACACCGCACCCCTCGCCGTTCTCCAAACCATCCCCGGCATTGACATGACGCTCGCGGAGTCCATCCTGTCCGCGCGACGTTACCTGTCGCCCGAACGGCGGAACACCATCGCCTGGCTCTACCAAGACGATGTCGTGTCTGCCGAGGTCTTTAAACAAATCGCGCCGCACCTGACGGCGCGCAGTTATCAATACAGGTTTCACGTGATCGGTTTTGGCGTTCCTTCGGGCCGATACCGCGTGTTCGACGTCGTCCTGGACTTCGGACCGGCGGAACCCGCCATCGCGTACCTGCGCGAAATCACCCGGCTCGGCATCCCGTTCAAGATCGAAGTGAACACCCTCATCCAGGACGCCGAATCGACGTCGGCAGCCGCCCGCACGCCCGTCAGGCCGCACCGCGCTGCGTCGGCCTGCCGTCCGTCCGCCCCGCCGCCCGCCCCCAAGGACGTTTCCCATGCCTAAGCCCGCCGATGTCCTGAAACCCCTCCGCGCATGGTGGCCACCGCCTTTCGGGCGAAAACACGGGCCGGTGCGGCCGTGCGGCCTGATCACCGCCATTGACGTCGAAGGCGACACCCTCCGCGTCGTTCAAACCCACCGCCGTCACGGGCGGGTACGGGTTTCCCGGGTGGCGGTCGAACAGCTCGGCCTGGGCGACAAGGCGGCCCAGCCGGAGGCGGACGTGTTCGGGCGGGCGATTGCGCGGGCGTTGAACCACTTGCGGATCAGACCCGGGCCGGTGGTCATGGGCGTGCCACGCGCCCTGGTGGTGTTGCGCACCATCTCGGTCCCCGCCATGAACGACGTCCGCGAACTGGCGTCCGTGGTTCATTTTCAGATCGCCAAAGACCTGCCGTTCCGCCTCGAAGAAGCAGTCATCGATTTCAAAGTCCGTCGCGCCGAGCCGCCGCCCGCGCCTCGGGGCGGGAGCGGCAACGGGGACAACGCCCCGGCAGACGCGCCGGCGATGATGGACGTGATGGTGGCGGCCGCGAGGCGGGAGGTGGTGGACTATTGCCGGCAAGTCGCCGCCGCCGCCGGCCTCACCCTGCTGGCGTTGGGGTTCCGTCCCTACGCGAACGCGCGGTGCATCGAAGCCTGCCGCGTTTATGAGGGCCAGGAAAGCGTCGCCTTTGTGACCCTGCGCCCCGACGAAGTGCTCGTGGACGTGATCGCCCAGCAGGACCTCCTGTTCAGCCGCGGCGTCTCCACCCGCCTCCATGCCGAAGCCGCCTCCGTGGCCTTTGTCACGGACAGCCAGTTGTCCGATGTCGATTGGTCCCCCCCGACCGGCGAGCCTTTCTCCGCCCGCACGCCGCCTGCCTCCGACACGCCGCAATCCGTTCTGGAGGAAATCACCATCGAAGTCGTGCGCAGCTTCCACAGTTTCGGCGGCATGGAAGTCAAAAACCCCGTCGCCCGCCTCGTCGTCGCCGGCGCCACCGGCCACGAGGCCAGCGTGGTCGAAGCCCTCCAGAAACGGCTGAACATCCCGTGCAGCCTGCTCGAACCGGCCCGGGCGCTGGACCTCCCCCTCGACGCCCGCGGTTATGCCTCCGGCGCCATTGCCGCCCTCGGCTTGGGCCTGGGAGTCTTCGACCCCGGCGGCCTTCCGTTCGATTTTCTCAACCCCAAACAGCCCGCCATCCAGCGCGACACCCGCCGCCTCAAGATCGCCGCCGCCGCCGCCGCCGCCGCCGCCCTGATCCTGGCCGTCGGCGCCATCGAGGTGCGGCTCCTGCGGAAGAAGCAGACGGAATTTGCCGCGCTCAATGTCCGGTTCCAGGTTGAAACGGGGCGCCGCGATGCTTACCGACGGATGCGGATCCAGGCGGCCGGGATCAAAAACTGGCTGGCGGCCGGGCAGAACTGGCTGGACCACGTTGCGTATCTCAGCGCGGTGCTGCCCTCGTGCGAAGACGTTTACATCACCGGCTTGAGCGTCAGCAGCCAGGGCCGCATCAACCTCGGCGTCCAAGCCCGCAGCGGCGAAGTCCTGGCCATGCTCGAAAAACAACTCACCGCCGCCGGCTACGAAGTCCAGCCCCTGGCCATCAAACCCGGCAAGGACCGCTACAATTATTCGTTCCGCTCCAGCATTGACCTCGTGGTGCCCAGCCAGCTCAAAATCGACTTGGCCAGGCTGGCCCCGCCCCCGCGCCCCGAGGATGATGTGTCGCTGACCAAACCCAGGCGAGGTGGCTCGTGAAACGACGCGACAAACTGCTGCTGTTCGCCATCGCCGGCCTCGCAGCCGTGTTCGTGCTCGGCTACACCCTCAAAACCGCCCTGGCGAAACCCCTGAAAGCCGCCGACCAGCGCAACGCAGCCCTGCGCTCCAAACTGGCCAAACTCAACGAGGAGCGCCGAGCTTACTTCGCCGCCGAGGACCTCGTCAAACAACACGCCCGGCGTTGCTTCGCCGATACCGTCGACGAAGCCAGCGCGCGGTCCGGCGAGATGATCACCAAGCTCATCCTTGAAAGCGGCTTGCGCGAGGCGGATTTTACCCGCCTCCCCCACGGCCCCCGTGCCATCGTCCCCAAAGGCGACCAGGAAATCGGCTGGATCATCCAGGGCCAAGGACCCCTCGCCAACGTCGTCAACCTCCTCTTCCTCCTCCAACACTCCCCTCAACTCCACCGAATCGATACCCCAGCCATCACCCCCGGCGACAAACCCGGCTTCGCCAACGTCCGCCTCAAATACCTTACCCTCGTCGTTTCCCCAGCCCCCGATGTCCAACCCCAACCCCTGCCGCCCGCATCCCTCGACAGCCCCCAGCACAAGTCTTACCATCCCATCCTCGCCCGCGATATCTTCCGCCCCTATGTCAAACGCCCCCCACCCCCGCCAGAACCAGCCCGGGCGCCGCCGCCCGCCCAAGTGGTGTCCGCCCCGGCCGAGCCCGGCCCGGAAACGTTCCGGATTGTGTCGCTGAGCGAATGGAACGGCCGCCCCGAAATCCATGTCATGAACCTCAATGCCAAGCGGACCGCCACCTACAAGGCCGGCGACACGCTCGCCGACGGCGTGGTGGTGATGGTGGATTACCGGGCCTTGCCGATGCCCGGCAAGCCCGGGCTGATGTCCTTCAGCCGCGTCATCCTCAAGATCGGCAGCGAATTCTGGGCGATCGAACGGGGGCAGACCCTGGCCGAGAAATACAAGCTGACCCCCAACCAGGTGCCGCCCAACGTCCCCCAACTCCAGGCCGCCTCCAGCCCTGCCCCATGATTTTCCACAAGCTTTTCCGCAAGCCCAAACTTCCAAGCCTATGAACGGACTAAACCCCCTTTTCATCGGACTGGCGTCCGCCTTGGTCGCCACAGCCGCCACTTCCGCCCCGCCGCCGGCCACCAATGCGCCGCCCCCGGCCGCCCCGGCTGCGGCTGCAGCCCCCGCCAACACCGCAACCCCCGTGGCGCCCAAGGCCGCCCCGGCCACGAACGGAAGCTCGCCGGCCACCGCGGTCGTCTCGCCCGCCGCCGCCGCTCCTTCGGCAACCAACCGCAACATCCGGTTCCAGTTCGACGGCATGCCCTACGCGGAGGTTCTGGAGAGGTTTGCGCAGATGGCGGACAAGCCTCTGGTTCAGGACACCAAGATCGAAGGCACCCTCACCTTCAACGATCCCCAGCCCTACACCTACGCCGAAGCGCTCGACACCCTCAACCTCATGCTCTCCATGAAAGGCATGATGCTCGTCGAGACCGGCCATTATCTCCAACTTGTCCCCTTCAAGGAACTCCCCCAAATGCCGCTCAAAATCTTCCGCGGCACCGACCCGACCGGCGACGTCCGGCCCGGCGAAGTCGTGACCGTCGTCCTCGAACTCAAAAACCTCGAAGCGCGCGAAGTCACCCAGTCCATCACCCCCATGCTCTCGAGCGCGGGTTCGATTGCGCCCCTCTCGCGCGGCCAGGGCCTCATCCTCACCGACCGCCTCGCCTCCATCCAGCGCATCCGCCACCTGCTCAACCAGATCGACACCGAAGCCTCCGTCACCCGCCAGATGAAAACCTTCACCCTCGTCCATGCCTCGGGTGCCATCGTGGCGGATCTCATCAACAAAACCTTCGGCGCCGCCACCGCCCCCAAACGCACCAGCCATAACGCCAAGAACTCCCACCTCGATATTCTGCCGCCTGATCCCGCCGATTACGTGACCTCCATCTACGACGACGCCTCGCGCACCATGGTCCTCTGGGGCCCCACCGAACGCATCGCCCTCGCCGAAGACCTCATCAAACGGTTCGAGGAGAAAGGCGGCGCCGGCGGCGACATCCGTATCTACTACCCCCAGGACCTCCAGATCGATCAGCTCGCCCAGATGATCCGCCAGGCCATCCCCGGCGTTGCCAGCCCCAGCGAAAACGCCCCCACCAAAGCCCGCCTCCTCACCGATTCCACCCAAAACCGCATCATCGTCGTCGCCCCCATCCCCGGCCAGCTGGAAGCCATCGACAACTTCATCAACCAAGTCGACCAGGGCGCCAAAGCCACCGGCAGCACCAGCTCCGAACGCATCCGCTCCGAAACCATCCAGGTCACCAAGGTCTTCCGCCCCCGCACCGCCGAACCCGCCACCGTCGCCAAGATCCTGACCGAAGCCCTCACCCGGCGCCTGCCCTCCGGCGCCACCGGCACCACCGCCAACGTCAGCGTCGAGCCCGGCAGCCAAACCGTCGTCGTCAGCGGCTCCCCCTCCGATGTCCAGATCGCGTTTGACATTCTCACCCAGCTCGAAGAAGGCACCGTGCCGACCGAGGCGATGCAAACCCGGTTCTTCGACCTCGGCACTCCCGCCGAAGCCAAACGCCTCCAGCCCCTTCTCGAACAACTCTACCGCAATCAGGTCGGCGAACCCGCCAGCAAACTGCCCTCCGCCGCCAAAATCCTCGCCGAACCCGGCTCCGGCCGGCTCATTGTCACCGCCAGCCCCGAACACCTCGCCCTCCTTGAGAAACTCCTCAAGGATCTCCAGGCCCAACCCGCCCTCGTCCAGGCGCGGCGCCTCGAAATCTTCACACTCAAAAACACCCGCGTCGATGCCCTCCAGAAAAGCCTCGCCGACCTCGTCTCCGAGCGCATGACCGACAAACGGTTTGCGGACGTGCCCAAGCCCCTGATCACCCCCGATGCCCCCAACAACCGGTTCCTCGTCACCGCCACGGACGACCAACTCAAGGAAGTCCAGCAGGTGCTCCTCGCCCTGGACATCGAACCCCCCATCGCCCCGCGCCAAACCCGCATTCTGGCCCTGCAACATCTCCGGGCCGACACCGCCCTCGCCAACATCCAGTCCCTTCTCAACGAACGCCTCAACAGCCCGCGCTTTGCCGGCCAGCCCAAACCCACCCTCACCCCCGACGCCGCGAACAATCGCTTGCTCGTGACCGCCTCGGCCGACCAGCTCAAGGAAGTCGAAGAAGTGCTTCAGATCCTCGATATCGCCCCCGAAACCGCGCGGCGCGAGATGAAGGTCATCCTCATCACCTCCAAGTCCGCCGGCGAGATCCTTAACCTGACCACCCAGCTCATGGCCCAGCTCGTCGAGGCCCAGCCCAACCCCCAACTCGCCCCCCGCCTCATCCCCGACCCGTCCGGCCGCCAAATCATCGCCCTGGCCACCGCCCCCGACCTCGAACGCCTCGAGGCCTTCATCCGCCAGCTCGATACCGCCGCCGCCACCGCCGCCGCGCGCCAGTTCAAGGCCGTCGAGCTCTACAGCCGCACCGCCGCCGAACTCACCCCTCTCGTCCAACAGCTCTACCAGGAACAACTGCGCGGCCTCGCCGAACCCCAAGGCGGCGCCGCCACACTCCTCGCCGAACCCAAAAACAACCGCATCATGGTCAGCGGCTCCGACGCCGAAATCGCCCGCGTCACCGCCATCATCCGCCAGCTCGACCCCGAAAGCCTCAAAGGCACCAAGGAGGAAACCCGCGTCGTCCGCCTCAAAGCCGCCCTCGCCGCCGAGCTCGCCGCCCTCGTCGAAAAAAGCCTCAACGCCCAGGCCCAAACCATCAAGGTGCTCGTCGACGCCCGCAGCAACAGCCTCGTCCTCACCGGCGACTCCGCCGCCGTCGAGGCCGCCTCCAAAGTCATCGAACAGCTCGATACCCGCTCCGACATGACCCCACGCGAAATGCGCATCCTCGACCTGCGCTCCGGGGACGCCACCACCCTGGCGCCGATGCTCACCTCGCTGTTCACGGAGATGATCAAAGACCAGCGTGGCGCCGCCTACGTCGCCCAGACCCAAATTGTCCCTGATCCCACCTCGAATCGTCTGATCGTCACCGGCCCCAAACTCGAACTCGAACTCGTCGCCGACCTCGTCAAACAGTTGGACCAGACCGCCGGCCAATCCGGCAGCGCCCGCGTCTTCAAGCTTGAGAGCTCCGACGCCGCCGTCCTGGCCCCGATCGTCTCTAACGCCATGCTCCGCTTCGACGCCCGCGGCCTGCCCATCCGTAAAGTGACCGTCGCCGCCGACCTCAAGTCCAACAGCCTCATCGTCACCGGCTCCCGCACCGATCTCCAGGACGCCGCCGTCATCATCGAAGGTCTCGACGGCGACACCCGCGGGTTCCTGCCCGGCGGCGACGCCACCCGCCAGCTCAAGATCATCAAGGTCAACGCCGACGATCCCGCCAAACTGGCCGAACTCACCCTGCGCGTCTTCGCCGCCCAAAACCTCGGGCGCAACCTCACCAACGTGCTCACCCTCACCCCCGAGCCCATCGGCAAACGCCTGATCGTCCTCGCCCCCCCCTCCATGATCGCCCAGGTCGAAACCGTCGTCGCCACCCTCGACCTGCCTCCCGGCCAGGACGCCCGCGAACTGACCTCCATCGAACTCACCAATGCCTCCGCCGCCGAACTTCTCCCCGCCGTCACCCGCATCTACACCGAACAATCCCAGGGCAAACCCCTCAAACCCGCCACCATCTACCCCGACAGCGCCGGCAAAAGGTTCACCGTCTACGGCACCAAAGAACAAGCCGCCACCCTCCGCCAGATCGTCGCCACCCTCGAGTCCGAATCCCGCCCCCCACGGGAATCCAGGGTCTTCGACCTCGGCACCCCTGCCGAAGCCCAGCGCGTCCTCCCTCTCATCCAGCAGCTCTATCGCGACCAGCTCGCCAATGACCCCGCCGCCGGCCCCGCCGATGCCCAAATGATCCCCGACCGCCGCACCGGCCGCATCCTCGTCACCGCCCGCAAAGATCACCTCGATCGCCTCGACACCATCCTCGCCACCCTCCAGCCCTTCACCGACACCAACCTCGTCTCGCGCGAAACCCGCGCCTTCGACGTCGGACGCCCTGCCGACGTCGAACGCCTCCTGCCCCTCGTCCAGCAACTCTACCAGGAACAGTGGAAAGATAAAATCCCCGCCGACCCCGCCGACGCCAAAATCATGGGCGACGCCCGCGCCGGACGTATCATCGTCACCGGCCGCGCCGGCCACGTGAAACACATCGAAACCATCTTCCAGCAGCTGGGCGTCCCCGTCGGCCCCGATACCAACGCGCCCCCTGCCAAGGTCAAGACCGCCGACCGCGAAACGCGTGTCATCGATTTGACGGCCGGCAACGCTGTCGAGCTCGCCACCACCGTCCGCACCCTCTACCTCGACCAGGTAAGAAGCCGGCTCGGCTCGATCACCCCGGACACGATGATCATGTCCGATGCCAACGCCAACCGCCTCATCCTCGTCGGCGACCCGGCCGAACTCGCCGAAGTCGAAGGCATCGTGGCCCAGCTCGACAAAACCAGCACCCAAAGCGCCTCCGCACGCGTCTTCCGCCTCAAGTCCGCCGACCCATCCAAGGTTGCCGAAATTCTCACCACCGGCCTCGTCACCTACGATTCCTACGGGCGCCCCCGAAAACGCGTGACCATCAGCGTCGACTCCAGCACCCGCACCATCATCGCCACCGGCGACCCCAAGGAACTCCAGGCCGCCTCCGTCATCATTGAACAGCTCGATGCCTCCCTCGGCCCCCAGGCCGAACGCCTCATGAAGGTCGTCTCCCTGAAGAAAAACGTCCGCGTCACCGAGTTGTACACCAAGATCCAGCAGCTCTACCAGGACCAGGTCAAAAACCACCCCGAACTGGGTCTGGCCGACGCATTGGTCCTGCCCGACGCCGCCAGCAACCAGCTCATCCTCGCCGGCAGCGCCCCCCAGCTCGAGCTGATCGAAAAGGTCATCACCGACCTCCAGGCCGCCCAAGCCGACCAGGCGCCCCGCGAAACCCGCATGCTGCAGGTTGGCACCGCCGACGAGGTCCAGCGTCTGTTCCCGCTGGTGCAGCAGCTTTACCAGGAACAATGGCGCGACCAGTCCCCCAGCGACCCCGCCGACGCCCAAATCATGCAGGACGCGCAAAACGGCCGGTTCATCGTCACCGCCCGCACCAACCACCTCGCCGCCATCGAGACCATTCTCCACAGACTCCAAGCCGGCACCACCCCGGCCGAAGCCCGCGAGACCCGGATCTATGACCTGACCTCCGCCATGGCCATGGAACTGGCCAGCACCGTCCGCTCCCTCTACCTCGAGCAGGCCAAAGCCCGCCCCGGCTCCACCGCCGCCGAGACCATCATCCAGCCCGACGCCGGGGCCAACCGCCTTATTGTCTGTGCCACCACCAACGAGCTGCGCATCGTCGAAGACATCATCACCAAGCTCGACAAGGTCTCCGCCCAAAGCGCCTCCGCACGCGTCTTCCGCCTCAAGTCCGCCGACCCCGCCAAGGTCAGCGAAATTCTCCAAAGCGCTCTGGTCACCTACGATTCCTACGGGCGCCCCCGCAAGCGGATCACCGTGAGCGTCGACCCCAACACCCGCACCCTCATCGCCACCGGCGACCCCAAGGAACTCCAGGCCGCCTCCGTCATCATCGAACAGCTCGACACCTCCCTCGGCACCCAGATCGAACGCCTCATGAAGGTTGTCGCCCTCACCAACGTCCGCTCCGCCGAGTTGGTCACCCAGGTCCAGCAGCTCTACCAGGACCGCGTCAAAAGCGAGCCCGAACTCGGCATTGCCGACGCCCTCATCCTCGCCGACGCGACCAGCAACCAGCTCATCCTCGCCGGCAGCGAAGCCCAATTGAAACTCATCGAGGAAATCGTCGCCCAGATCTCGCGGCCTGCCGCCGCCCAGGGGCCCCGCGAAACCCGGTTCTTCCCCATTGGCCAGCCCGACGAAGTCCTCCGCATCCAGACCCTCCTTCAACAACTCTACACCGACCTCTGGAAGAACAAGGAAGCCCACGATCCCGCCGACGCCAAGATCCTGGCGGATGAACAGAACGGCCGCCTGGTCGTCACCGCCCGCAAGGAGCACCTGGCCGAGATCGAAAAGCTCCTCGCCCAGGTTCACCCGGAGCGCCCCGCCGCCGACAGCCTCGAAACGCGCGTCTATGACCTGCAGGCCACCGTCGCCGCCGAACTCGCTGCCACCGTCAAAACCCTCTATCAGGAACAGCTCAAATCCCGCCCCGGTGCCCCCGTCAGCCTGGCCACCGTGCTTCCCGACCAGGCCGCCAACCGCCTCATCGTCTCCGCCCCCACCAACGAACTCGCCGCCATCGACGCCATCATCACCAAACTCGACGAGGTCAGCGCCCAGTCCGGCCGCGCCCGCGTCTTCAAACTCAAGTCCGCCGACGCCGAACAGGTGGCCACCGTCCTCTCCACCGCGCTCATCCAGACCTCCCCCTACGGCCGTCAAGTGCCCCGCATCAGCGTCGGCACCGACAAACAAAACAACCTCGTCATCCTCTCCGGCGAACCCAAAGACCTCCAGGCCGCCAGCGCCATCATCGACCAGATGGACACCGCCATGATCCGCGACAAACGCCTCATGCGCATCTTCGCCCTCACCTCCGGCGTCGCCACCGAGGTTTCCGACCGCGTGCAGCAACTCTACGAGGACCAGGTCAAAGGCGGCGGCCAGGCCGGCGGCGCCGACGCCCTCATCCTGGGCGACGACGTCAGCAACCGCCTCATCGTCACCGCCAGCGAATCCCACATGAAACTCCTCGAGGACATCGTCACCCAGCTCCAGCAGGCCGCCGAAGGCACCGGCCGCCAAATCCGCGTCCTCATGCTCCATCACAACTCCGCCGCGTCCGTCGCCACCATGCTTTCCCAGCTTTTCTGGCGCGAAACCCGCAGCACCGACCCCGGCCAGCGCCTTGTCGTCACCGCCTCCCCCGACGACCACACGCTTCTGGTCGACGCCACCAGCCAGATCTTGGAAAGGGTGGAAACGCTCGTGCACACCCTGGACAGCGACGAGGCCAAAGGGGCCGTGGAAGTCCGGACCTACCTCCTGCCCGAAGGCAGCGCCATGCTCCTCGCCCAGGGCCTCTCCCGCCTTTACATGGAACGTGGCCGCGGCCTCGGCGGCCCCGCCCCGCGCTTCGAGGGCGACCCCATCTCCAATATCCTCCTCGTCAGCGCCACCAAAACCCAGTTCGAACAAATCGACAAGCTCATCACCGAACTCAAAACCACCGTCGCCGTCACCAACGAAATCCGCACCTTCGTCCTGAAACAAGGCAACCCGGAGCAGGTCGCCCAAGTCCTCGAACAAATGCTCTCGGACAACGCCGCCGCCCGCCGCATGGGCTTCCCCGACGGCGGCAGCTACGCTGCGCGCTTTGCACGCGGCCGCAACCTCAACGAGGTCCGCGTCGTCCCCGCCCAGTCCCTCAACGCCGTCGTCGTCCAGGGCCCGCCCGAGAAGCTCGCCCTCGCCGAGCAACTCGTGAAAACCCTCGACAGCGAGGAAGGCCCCGGCCGTTGGGAGGTCCGCACCTACCAGGCCCCCGAAGGCGGTGCCTTCACCCTCGCCCAAAGCCTCCAACGCCTCTTCGCCGAACGCGGCGGCCGCCAGCGCTCCGGCATGGAACCGCGCTTCGAAGCCGACGCCGCCGCCAACATGCTCATGGTCGGCGCCACCCGCGAGCAGTTCGAACAAATCGACAAGCTCATCCTCGAACTCAAAACCGCCGTCTCCGTCACCAACGAAATCCGCACCCTCGTCCTCAAACACGGCGACCCCGACCAGGTGGCCCGCGTTCTCGAAGACATGCTCGCCTCCCGCAGCCGCGGGATGGGCGCCTACCCGCAGGATTCCAGCATGGCCTACCGCTTCGGCCGATTCCGTTCTCAAGCCGACCTGCGCATCGCCCCGGCCGCCTCTCTCAATGCCATTGTTCTCCAGGGGCCGCCGGACAAACTGGCTCTCGCGGAGCAGCTCGTGAAAACCCTCGACAGCGACGAGGGCCCCGGCCGCTGGGAAGTCCGCACCTACCAAACCCCCGAAGGCACCGCCCCGAGCCTCGCCCAAAGCCTCCAACGGCTCTTCACCGAGCGCGGCGGCGAACGCGGCCCCAGCCGCGGCGGCGCCATGCAGCCCCGGTTCGAAGCCGATACCGGCAACTTCCTCATGGTCGGCGCCACCCGCGAGCAGTTCGAACAAATCGACAAACTCATCACCGAACTCAAAGCCTCCGTCGCCGTCACCAACGAAATCCGCACCTTCGTCCTCAAACACGGCGACCCCGACCAAGTCTCGCGCGTCCTCGAGGAGATGTTGTCCCCCGCCGGCGGCAGTTCACGCCGCTTCGGCGGCGGATCTTCCGAGTCGGGCTCGATGCCCTACTCGAGCCGGTTCGGCCGCCCCCGCGCCGCCGCCGGCGACGTCCGCGTCTCGTCCGCCGCCTCGTTGAACGCCGTCGTCGTCCAGGGCCCGCCCGGGAAGCTGGTCCTGGCCGAACAGCTGATCAAGTCCCTCGACACCCCCGAAGGCCAGGGCGATTGGCAGGTCCGCACCTACCCGGCACCCGAAGGCAGCGCGGTGAACCTCGCCCAAAGCCTCCAGCGCCTCTTCGCCGAACGCTCCGATCGCGGCATGCGCGGTGACCGCGGCCGCGCCGGACTCGAGCCCCGGTTCGAAGCCGACTCCAATGCCAACCTCATCATGGTCGGGGCCACTAAGGAGCAGTTCGTCCAAATCGACAAGCTCGTCCAGGAACTCATGCAGTCCGCCGGCGCCACCATGGAAATCCGCACCTTCATCCTCAAACACGCCGAACCGGAGCAAATCGCCACCGTGCTCTCCGACATGCTCGCCGACCGCTCCGGCGCGGGTCCCGGCTATTACCCCGGCAGCCAGTTCTCCTACGGCGGCTACGGACGCCGCGGCGCCACCAGCCCGCGCCAGATCCGCGTCGCCCCAGCCGTCTCCCTTAACGCCGTCGTCGTCCAAGGCCCGCCCGACAAGCTGGCGGAGGCGGAGAAGCTCATCGCCACCCTGGACAAGGAGGATCCGGAAGGGCAGAACGTGATCCAAACCGTTCACCTGGCGAAAGGCCAGGCCGAAGACATCGCCGAGGCCGTCACCGAAAACATCGCCCAGCGCGTCCAGCGCGGCGGCATGGGCCGGGACGGCACCCCGCGGACCCGGCTGCAGCGCGTCAACGTCACCGCCGTCGCCGGCGCCAACAGCCTCCTCATCCACGGCCCCGGGGACGCCGTCAGGGAAGTCATGGAGATCATCAAGGGGCTCGACCTCGAGAGCAAGGACACCGACATCGAGGTGCGCATCTACAAGCTCGAAAACGGCACCGCCAAGGAAGTGTCCGCCATCCTCGAACAGCTCCTCCTCAACGTCTATCGCACCCACGCCCGCAGCCGCTCCACCGCCCGCATCGTCCAGCCCACCGTCTCCATCGATGAACCCTCCAACAGCCTCGTCATCTCCGGCGCCGAGTTCTATTTCAACCTCATCGAGAAAGTCCTCCCCACCCTCGACAAAGCCCCCGAACGCGCCGAACGCGACATCGAAATCGTCTGGCTCCAAAACGCCCGCGCCTTCGACGTCGCCTTCACCCTCCAGTCCGCCTTCGCCGCCCGGGAGGAGAGCGACCAGCCGCTGATCGAGTCCGACAGCATGGCCAACACGCTCACCCTTATCGCCAAACGCGCCGACATCGTCCAGCTCAAGGAGATGATCGCCCGCCTCGACGAGCCCTCCCAGGATACTTCGCTTCAAATCCGGCTCCGGCCCATCAGCGGCGTCCCCGCCACCCAGATGCTCAAGATGCTCACCAACATCTACCCCCAAATGGCCGCCGGCCAGATCCGTGTCGTCGACAAAATCCCCACCCCGCTCCCGTCGCGCCCGGACACCACCGCCACCAACCCGCCCAGCGCCACCCCCGCGCCCGGCCCCGCGCCCGCCGCCCCCGCCACCAACACCCCGCCCGCCTCGTCCGAGGTCGTCATTGCCGTCGAAATCGAATCCAATTCCCTGCTGCTCGCCGGCACCTCCCAGGACCTCGACGAGGTGGACCGCATCATCTCCGAACTCTCCTTCTCCTTCATCGCCGGCGACGCCGAGTTCCGCCTCTTTGCGCTCAAGGAAGCCGATCCCGTGATCGTCGCCCGCACGCTGAACGAGCTGTTCCGCGAACCCGCCGTCCAGGTGCAGCCCCAGCAGCCGCGCCAGGGTGACCAGCCGCAGCAGCCGGGTGAACCGCAGCGGCACGGCGATCAGCCCCGCGTGATCGTGCCCAAACCCAAACTCACCGTCGTTCCCGAGCCGCGCACCCGCAGTGTGATCGTGCGCGCCAAGCCCTCAGATTTCCCGCTGGTCGAAAAGCTCATCAACCAGCTGGACGCGGCCGGTCTGATGGCCCAGCTTGATTTTCGCGTCGTTTCCCTCACCAACGCCGAGCCCGAGAAGGTCGTCGCTCTCGTTCAGGACATGGTGAAGCAAATGGCGGTCGTGCGCCCTGGCGACCCTCTCACCGTGTCGGTCAATCCCCGGTCCCGCGGCCTGCTCCTGGTCGCGCGCCCCAACGTGCTCGAACGCATCGAGCAAATGGTCCGCGCCCTCGATGTCCCGTCCGAGTTCGCCGAAGCCGAGGTGCTCGTCGTGTCTCTCAAACGCGCCCGCGCCCCTCAGCTGGCCGGCATCCTCCAGGCCATGCTCCGGCCCGGCGCGCAGAATGAACTCACCCCGGAGGCGCGTGAACTCCAGGAACAAGTCCGCCGCCTCAAGATCAAGAACGATGCCGGCCAGGAAGTGGTGCTCGACCTGAGCAAACCCATCAAGATCCTCGCCGACCCGCAAACCGGAGCCGGGGCGGCCACCGGGCCTGCAGCCGCGGCTGCGGGAGCAGGCTCCGCCGGTGGCAACCGCCTCATCCTGACCTCGACCGCCGACAACCTGAAGGCGCTGCGCGCCGTCATCGAAATGATGGACTCGGTTCCCATCGTCGAAGGCGTCGACGTCAAACTCGTGAGCCTCAAGTTCGCCGACGCCGCTACGGTGTCCCAAACGCTCAACAGCATCTTCACCCTGGGCCGGCGGCTGGCAGCCACCCCGGTCGGCACCGGCGAACCCGAAAGCGGCGAAGGCAAAGCCCTCGTCCATATGCTGAACGTGGCCGCCGACTCCCGCCTCAACACCCTCATCCTGAGCGGCCGCGCCGAAACACTCGACCTCGCCCTCAAAGTGGTTGCCGACCTCGACCGCGAGGGGGAACGGTATGTCACCGACGTGAAATTGTTCCGACTCAAACACGCCTCGGCCACGCGCATCCTGCCCCTGCTGCGGTCCGTGTTCGCCGAGGGCCCCGCGGTTCCCGGCACCGAGGGCCTCAGCACCATGGTCACCCGCCTGCGGACCTTCGGCGAGGCCGTCCCGCGCGAAAGCCAGCAGCCCAAAAGTCGCGCCCCCTTCGTCATCCAAGCCGACGACATCTCCAACATCCTCGTCGTCGCCGCCCGCAGCGACGCGCTGCCGCTCATCCAGGACGTCCTCGAGCAGTTGGACATCCCGAGCGCTTCCGGCATGGACACGCTCCGCATCTATGCGCTGAACCACGCCGACGCCACGGCCCTGCAGAGAATCATCAACGACCTTCACACCGGCCCCCGCGCCGTGCAGCTGCGCCGCGAGGACATCCCGAACGTCACCGTCGACCCGCGCATCAACGCCATGATCGTCTCCGGCAGCTCCAAAGCCTTCGGCATCATCGACAGCCTCGTCAAGCAGCTCGACCAAACCCTCCCCTTCGAGCTGCGCGACATCAAAATCCTCCCGCTCCAAAACGCCGATGCCGCCGTGGTCGCCGGCACCCTGCAGCAGCTCATGGACGCCCGCGTCACCCAGCGCGCCGCCCTCGACAAACAACAGGCCGACCTCCTCAAGGTCATCGTCCTCGCCGACCCCCGCAGCAACAGCCTTCTCGTCGGCGGCTCCAAGGACAGCTTCGAACTGGTCGCGCAGCTCGCCCAACAGCTCGACGGCGCCTCACCCGCGCTGAGCGGGCGCATCCGGCTGATCCCCCTGGTCCATGCCGATCCGCGGGCGACGGCGGCGTCGCTGGTTCAGTTGTTCAGCCAGCGCTATGCCGCCGCCCGCACCCCGGACGTCCAACGCCAGCGCCCCATCATCGTCGCCGACCCCCGCAGCAACGCGCTGCTCGTCTCCGCGGGCATGGACGACAACCAGGCCATCGACGAACTGCTCAAGCGCCTGGACGTCGAGATCACCGACCCCAACATGACCGTTGCCATCCTGCCGCTCCAGCACAACGATTCCACCCGCGTCGCCTCCGCCCTCGAAGCCACCTTCCAGGCCCGCCTCCGCAGCCGCCAAATCCCCGGCCAGCCCGTCTCCCCCACCGACCAGGTCAACATCGAGACCGACGCGCTCAACAACGCCCTCATCGTTTACGGCAGCAAGGAAAACCACGAGCTGATCCAGGGGTTGCTCGCCAAAATCGACGTCGAACCCATGGCCCGCGCCGGCCTCATCCAGACCTTCACCCTCGAGTTCGCCGACGCCCAGCGCGTGGCCGACATGCTCCAAGACCTCGTCCGGCAGGGGCTCTACCGGCCCGGCGCCGCCACCCGCAGCCCCGGCGCCCGTGGCCCCGGCGCCGGCGGCGCCCGCGACGCCATGGCGGTGGCCGTCGATCCGCGCAGCAACACGCTCATCGTCTCCGCCAGCCCTGAAAACATGCTCATCATCCGCGAGGTCATCAAGAACGTGGACACCAAGGACCTCGCCGAGGTCGGCAACGTCCGCGTCTATGAACTCAAGAAAGCCCGCGCCAGCAGCCTCGCCACCGTCCTCACCCAGTTCTTTGCCGCCAAACGCCAGGGCGAAGCCCTCGCCATCAACGCCCCCGTTCGCACCATGCCCGTCGCCGCCATCCCCGACGACCGCAGCAACACCCTGCTCGTCACGGCGGGCAAGGAGAGCTTTGACATCCTCGACCGCCTCATCGAACAGCTCGACACCGAGGACGTGTTCTCGCGGATGAACTTCCGCGTGTTCGTGCTGCGCCAGGTGACCGCCACGAAGCTGCAAGCCACCCTCCAGCAGATCTTCGCCAACCGCCCGCCCCGCGTCCGCGGCGAACCGCCCGACCCCATCACCATCGTCGCCGATTCCTGGGTCAACGCCCTCATCGTGGGCGCGTCGGTCGAGGACCTGGACATGGTCGCCTCCCTCGTCGAGCGCCTGGACAGCGAGCAGACCGAGACCGGCCTTTCGGTGCAGGTGCTGCCGCTGGCCAAGGCGAACGCCACGCGCGTGGCCCAGACCATCCAGGGTCTCTTCCGCGAAGGCGCCCCCGGCGCCGCCCTGCCCGTCACCGTCACCGCCGACGAACGCATCAACGCCATCGTCGTGTCCGCCGGCCAGGCGGACGCCAAACGCATCGGCGAGCTGGTCAAGAAACTCGACACCGACCAGGTGGCGAAGGTCTCCGAAATCCGGGTGTTTCCGCTCCAATACGCGCGCGCCGACTCGCTCTCCACCATCCTCAACCAGGCCCTCAACCAGAAACCCACCGCCCTGAGCGACGAAAACCCCAATGCCCAGTCCCTCCTCCAGTTCATCGCCCGCAGCGAGGACGGCAAGGAACTGATCACCGCCGCGCTGCGCGAGGCGGTGTTGATCACGCCCGACGCCCGGATGAACTCCCTGATCGTGTCCGGGCCGGTGGACTACATGGGACTCATCGAGCAGATCATCACCCGCCTCGACTCGAGCTCGCCCCAGCTGGCCAAAATCCGCGTGTTCCAACTCAAGAACGCCGATGCGCGCCAAATGGCCGAGCTGTTGACCACGCTTTTCCGCATGCAACAGGCCGCCGCCGCCACCCAGCGCTCCGTCCAATACACCCTGGTGCGATCCGATCTCACCGGCCAGGACATCTTCGGCCCGGAAGCGCCGCCCTCCGCCACCATCGGCACCGCCGAACAATCGGCGCTGACCGTCACCGTGGACCTGCGCACCAACAGTCTGCTGGTCGGCGGCACCGAACATTACGTCGCCCTTGTGTCCGAGATCGTCACGTCGCTGGACCTCGATCCCGGCCAGGAACGCAAGTCCGAAGTCTACCGGCTCAAGAATGCGCAGGCGGACGAAGTGGCGACCGCCCTGCGCACGTTCCTTGACCAAGCCCGCCAGCGCATCACCCAGACCCTCGGGGTCGAAGCCGTCGGCACCGCCCAACGCCTCCTGGAACAGGAGGTCGCCATCGTCGCCGACCCCACCAGCAACACGCTGCTGGTCTCCGCGAATCCGCGCTACTTCAAGGAAGTCCGGGAATTGATCGAACAGCTCGACCTGCCCCAAGCCCAGGTGCTCATCCAGGCGCTCCTGGCCGAAGTCACCCTCGACAACACATTCGAACTCGGCGTCGAATGGACCTATACCGGCTCGCATGGCCAGCATAATTACTTGACCGGCACCGATTTCGGGATCGCCGATGCCGTCGCCGCCTTTGGTGGCTACTCCGCCGCCGTCACCGGCAATGATTACAGTTTCCTGCTCCGCGCCCTCAAGAACGACGGCCGCCTCGAAATCCTCAGCCGCCCCCAGATTCTCACTGCTGACAACCGCCCCGCCAGCATCCATATCGGCCAGCGTGTCCCCCTGATCACCAACAGCCGCGTGACCGACCAAGGCGACAGCATCAATTCGTTCACCTACGAGAATGTCGGCGTCAACCTCACGGTCACCCCCCGCATCAGCCCCGACGGCCTCGTCAGCATGGAGGTCAGCACCACCAACAGCGCCATCAGCAGCTCCAGCGTCGATATCAGCCCCGAAGCCAGCATCCCCATCATCAACGAACGCAAAGCCTCCACCTTCCTCAGCGTCCAAAGCGGCCAAACCGTCATCATCGGCGGCCTCATCGCCAGCTCCGACGACAAACGCGTCAAGAAAATGCCCCTGCTCGGCGATATCCCCGTGCTCGGCGCCCTCTTCCGCAGCACCAAAAACACCAAGGACCGCAAGGAACTTCTCATCCTCCTCACCCCCCAGGTCCTCGCCAGCCGAACCAACGAAACCGCCCTCATCTCCATGGAAGGACTCACCCGCGAACAACTCGATCACTCCACCATCAAAGACGAAATCAAGCGCGATAACCTCCAAAAACGCCTCCTGGACCCGCTCTTCCCCGAACCCTCCCTCCGCACCAACTCCCCATCCTCCACCGCCACGCCTCATTCCCAACCCCAAACCAATTCCCTCCCCCAGCCCGCTCATGACCCCCGCCTCGATTTCACCATCCCCTGAACCGTCCGCCAGGCAAGAGGCGGTTCCCCTCAACCGCCTCCCCGGAGCGCGGGCTTCAGCCCGCTTCAGGTAGTGCCACCCATGAACCGCGCTTTGACCTTCGCCTTCGTTCCGTTGCTCCTCCTCGCCGCGGCCGCCGGCTGCGCCCGGCGCGCCGCCGCCCCCCGCTCCAGCCCGGCTGGAGAGGCCATTGACCGGATCAACTTGATCTGCCGCCCCGTGGCGCTCGATTTCGACAAACACCCCGGCCCGGACGGCATCGGCGTCACCCTCTACGCCTCCAGCCTCACCGCGCCCAAAACCGTCAGAATCCCCACAGGCACCTTGCACGTCCTGCTTTGGGACGGTGTGTTCAAACCCGGCGACTTGGCTGCAACCGCGCCGTTCCGGACATGGACCTACACCGCCGCGGAATTGAAGCGCCTGAGCTTCACGAGTTCCATCGGCATCTGCTATCCTCTCGCACTGCAGTGGGGCGACACCAAACCCTCCCAGCTCCGCGTCACCGTCCTTGCCCGTTACCTCGTCCCCGACGGCGCCGTCATCCAGTCCCCCCCAGGCATCATCTCCATGACCCAATAGAGCGTCTGCCGGAGACAAATCCCCCAACCTGTTGTGCGGGAAGGCATCCCCAGCGGTTAGGGGAATGCCGCCCCGTGCCGATGTTATAGCCAGTGCCGCCTCCTATCATCACCGTGGCGCCGGATAAGACAAGACGGACTGTGGCCGGAATCCATCCAATAATGCGAAACAAATCCGAATTTCAAATGACCCAAACCCGGAGCCCACGGCGTGAAGGCCGTGCCGCGGGTCGCAAACTCGCCGAGCCAGGGTGGAGCACGACCTGGTCGCTTGAAGCGCAAAGCGCGGAAGCCGACCCTGTTTTCTCCTCCTGCCCCCCGAGAAATCAGGGGCGTGTGGTTTTGGGGTTCGAATTTGGAATTTGTTTCGGATTTCGGATTTCGGATTTGCGGGTATCGCGGCAATGCTCCACGAATGATCACGATCATCTTCGCCGCAAATAGCGTGAGACGGAACACCGTGCCGTCAAACCGGATCCGCCCCTGCCTGTCCACAACCGATCGGCGGGAGCCGCGGGGTTCGTCCGGGGTGGGCCGGCCGCACCCGTCACTGGCAAGCTTGACTTGAAAATTCCCGGAAATCTGGCAAGTATGCTGTTCCATATGCACGCGTGCCGTATCCGAAGTGGCCTGGCCTTTGTCCTCGCCCTCGTGCTGATCCTGTTGTGCTCCTGCTGGATTCCCCTTCAAGGCGCGACGGTTGTCCTCAATGAAATCGTCACCGCCCCGTCGGAACGGCTGTTGGACTGGGATGCCGCCGGGCAGCCCTCTCTCGGCACCAGTCCCGCATGGCGGACCCTGCAGTTCGCGGCGCTCGATTGGCACACGGGGACGGGTCCGTTCGGTTTCGGCTATGCGGACTTGGGCACGGATCTTGGCGATGCCATGCGCGCGGTGACGCCTTCCCTCTATCTGCGGCGGGAATTCCAGGTCGATGCGGCCATGGCCGGCAGCAGCAACGGGCTGCGGCTTCGGATCGAATACGACGACGGTTTCGTGGCCTACTTGAACGGGGTGGAGATCGCCCGGCGCAACCTGGGGCCGCCGGGCCTGTTTGTTTACGCCGATCAGCCCGCGTTCAATGCGGTCACCCAGGCTGTCGAGGAAGTGATTGCGCTCGGGCCGGGGCTGCTGGCGGCCGGCACCAATGTGCTGGCCGTCCAAGTGCACGGCCTATGGCCGCCTTACGACCTCTTTCTCCTGCCCGTGCCCTTCGACGAAACATTGCGGCTGCACGCCACGCTCGAGTGCACCAGCTCACCCGTCACGCCGCTGGTTACCGCCGCTGACCCGTGGCGCTACCGCGCCGGCTTCGTGGAGCCGGCCGGCGGCGTGTGCGACCCCCTGGTGGCGGAGGCAGACCCCGCCGGCGCCGGCTTTGCCGATTGGGTCGAATTGCACAACACCGGCGCCGAAACGGTGCCGCTGGCCGGATGGAGCCTCACCGACAACCCCGACAATCCCCGAAAGTGGGTGTTTCCAGACGTGGTGCTGCCTCCGGGCGGGTTCCTGGTGGTTTTGTGCAGCGAACTGGACCGGCGAGATCCCCTGGCCGGCTTACTGCACACCAATTTCCGCCTGGACCAGGACGGCGAATACCTCGGGCTCTTCGATCGCGCCGGACTGGTCGCCTCCGAGATGGCCCGCCGCTTCCCCCGCGTGCCCCCGCTTTACTCGTGGGGCCGCGACCCGGACACGGGGGCGTATGTTTATTTCCGGCAGGCCACCCCGGGGCAGCCCAATGCGGGGCCGGGACTGGCCGCGTGGGTGGATCCCCCCGTGTTCAGTGCGCCCGCGGGTTTTTACGACAGCAACCTCGTGGTGGTGCTGAGCTGTCCGACCCGCGAGGTGACCCTGCGCTACACGGCGGACGGGACCGAGCCGACGGAGGCCGCCGGCACCGAGTATCATGGGCCGCTGCTGTTGACGTCCAATGTGACCCTGCGGGTTCGGGCGTTTCGTTCCGGCTGGATACCCTCGTCGGTGGTCACCGCCACCTACCTCGTCAACACGCCAACCGCCCTCCAGTCGATGCTCGCGCTGAATGTGGCCGCCGACTCGCGCCGCGCCTTGTACGCCCCGCAGGGCGTGCTGGCCATCCAGGGGGGTGTCTATGCCATCGAAGACGCCTGGGTGCCGACCAGCCCGTCCGATTACAACATGGCCACCATGCACGGCAACCCCTTCGAACGGCCCGCCTCGGTCGAATGGATCGCCCCCCACCTCCCCGCCGGGCACGTCCAAATCGATTGCGGCCTGCGCATCGCCGGCAGCCGGTGGAGCCGGCCCCGCATGCATCTGTCGGACCTGGAATACGGCTCATGGAATCTCAGCGGGCTGAGCAAACCCTCTTTCGGGCTGTTCTTTCGCGGGGATTACGGCGCGGGCGACCTCGACGCGCCGTTGTTCGCCGGGTCGAGCGTGACAACGTTCGACAGCCTGCGGTTGCGCGCCGGGAAGAACGACTGGCTCAATCCCTTCATCCGGGACGAGGTGGTCCGCCGGCTCAGCCTCGCCATGGGCCACGTGAGCAGCCATGGGTTGGTGTGCAATCTTTTCGTCAATGGCCAATACAAGAGCTACTACAACCTCGTCGAACGCTACCGCAATCCGTTCTTCCAAAGCCATTACCGGAGCACCAACAACTGGGATGTCATTACCGTGGATGAAGTCGAGGAAGGCGACGCCGCGCGATGGACCGAGGACGTTGCCTTCGTCTCGTCCTATCCCCTGTCCAATCCCGCGCTCTATGCCGAGGCCCAGGCCCGGTTCGATCTGGTCAACTTCGCCGATTACCTGCTCCTCAACATCTACGCCGCCATGTGGGATTGGCCCCAAAACAATTTCTACGCCGCCCGGGAACGCGCGCCCGGCGCGTTGTGGCGGTTTTACGTCTGGGACGCCGAAGGCTCCTTCGGGCTCTACACCTCCAAAGACGCCACCTACAACTCGATCAGCAACGACCTTGTCCATCCGGACGAGCCCTATTACTGGCCGCACCAGGTCATCCCCACCCTGTATCGCGCCCTGGCCACCAATGCCGAATTCCGGCTGCTGTTCGCGGACCGCGTGCAGAAACACATGGCCAACGGGGGCGCCCTGACGGCGGGCCGCGTGCTGGCCCAGTACGACGCGCTGAAACGGGAACTGGATCCGGCGCTTGTCCACCTGGGCATCACTCCCGTGTTCGCCACCTTCATGACCAACTGGGTCAACTACCGGCCTGCGCACATCCTCGAACACTTCCGATCCTCGGGCCTCTGGCCCGCCCTCGCCGCCCCCGTCTTCAGCCACCACGGCGGTTCCATCAGCCCAGGCTTCCTCCTCGTCATCTCCAACGCCAACGCCCGCGGCAGCGTCTATTACACCCTCAACGGCACCGACCCCCGCGCCGTGGGCGGCCAACCCGTCGGCAATTTCCTCACCGGCCCCATCCTCCTCACCGCCGCCAGCGTCGTCAAAGCGCGCGTTCTCGACGGCGGCGAGTGGAGCCCGTTGACGGAAGCCGTCTTCAGCGTGCCGCCTCCCACCGGCCTGGTCATCTCCGAAATCAACTTCGACCCCACCAGCTATCTCGGAGCCGAAGGCGCCCTGTTCGAGTTCGTCGAAATCCAAAACACCAGCCCCACCCCCGCCTACCTCACCGGAGTTGCATTCACCGAGGGCGTCAGCTTCGCGTTCCCACCAGGCGCCACCCTCGCGCCCGGTGCCTTCGTTGTCGTGGCCGCCAACAGCAACGCCTTCGCCAGCCGTTACCCCGGTGTGCCCGTCGCCGGCCAGTTCGCCTCGGGCAAGCTCGACAACAGCGGCGAACGCCTCACCCTCGCCTTCTGGACAACCAACGTCCTGTTCACCGTCCGCTACGATAACAATCCCCCCTGGCCCGTCGCCCCCGCCGGCGGCGGCGCCACCCTCGTCCCCGCCTCGTCGGACATCACCCTCCCCGACGATTTCCGATACTGGCGTGCCAGCACCGCTCCCGGAGGCAGCCCCGGCGCCGCCGATCCGCCGCCGTCCGTCGTGCCGGTGGTCATCAGCGAGGTGCTGCCGCGCGCCGACGCCGTGGGCGGCTGGATGATTGAACTGCACAACCCCGCGCCCGCCCCCGCCAACCTGGGCGGCTGGTGGCTCTCGGACTCGGCCAGCAACCCGACCCAATACCGGTTTCCCAATCCCACCCTGATTCCCCCGGGAGGCTTCCTGCAGCTCAATCCCCAAACCTTCATCTCCGTCCCCCCCGCCAACCGCGTCGAACCGAAGCCCGACGGCGGGGATCTCATACTCTATGCCGCGGACGACGCCGGCAGTCTCACCGGCCACTCCTCCGTCCTGAACTATGGCGCGTCCGTCATCGGCCTGTCCTTCGGCCGGCACACCAACAGCCAGAACGAAGTCCAGTTCCCCGCCCTGGCCGCCGCCACCCCCGGCGCCGCCAATGCCCCACCCCGCATCGGCCCCGTCGTGCTCAACGAAATCATGTACCACCCCACGCCGGGGAATGCCGAATTCATCGAGCTGATCAATTTTGACAACAACCCCGTCCCGCTCTTCGACGTCACCCGCCCCGAGCTGACTTGGCGGATCCATGGCCTCGATTACGTGTTCCCCCCCGACCTCATTCTCCTCCCCGGGGAACTCATGCTGGTCGTCAACATGGACCCCGGCTTTTTCCGCACCAAGTACGACGTGCCCGCCGACGTCCGCATCCTGGGGCCCTGGGGCGGCACGCTTCAGGACAACGGCGAACGCCTGCGGCTGCAATACCCGGAACGACTCCCTAACGGCGAAGTCGTTCACGTGACGCTCGACGAGGTGCGCTATGACAATCACGCGCCCTGGCCCGGCGGCGCCGCGGGGCATGGCGACTCCCTGCAGCGGGTTGCGCCCCGGGCTTACGGCGACGACCCGCAGAGTTGGGCCGCCGGCTGGCTCACCCCGGGCCGCGTCAACCTCCAGGCCCCGGAAATCGTCATCACCGCCCCCGCCTACGGCTCCTGGACCGCTCAAGGCGGCACCGTCGCCATCCATGCCGTGGTCGACAATCTCGCCGGCGACGTGGTGCGGGTCGAGTTTTTTGCGGACACTTCCAAGCTTGGGGAAGATGCCACCACTCCCTACGGGTTCTCCTGGATCGCCTCGCAGGCCGGCTCCCACACCCTCCAAGCCGTCGCCCTCACCACCAGCGGCCTCGCCTATACCTCCACCGTCGTCCGCGTCCAGGTCCTCGCCGGACAGGACGCCATCGCCCCTCTCGTTCCCGCCGACGCCGTGTGGAAATACCTCGACACCGGCGCCAACCTCGGCACCTCGTGGTGGACGGTCGCCTTCAACGACGCCGGTTGGGCCGAGGGGCCCGCCGAGCTTGGATACGGCGACGCCGCCGACGGGCGCCCGGAAGCCACGGTCGTGAGTTACGGTCCCAACGCGAACAACAAATACGTCACCACCTACTTCCGCCACGCGTTCATCGCCGATCCGAACACCTTCGCCGGCGATGCCCAACTGCGCCTCCTGGTCGATGACGGCGCCGTGGTCTACCTCAACGGCCAGGTCCTCATCCGCTATAACATGCCCGTCACCACCATCCATTACCTCACTTACGCCTCCGCCAATGCCCCGGAAAATTACTGGAGCTCCCACCCCGTCCCCCGCGCCCGCCTCCTCCCCGGCACCAACCTCCTCGCCGTCGAAGTCCACCAGGTCAGCGCCAAATCCGATGACCTCAGCTTCGCCCTCGAATTGACCATCCCCGAACTCCTGGTCGAACCCTGGATCGTCCGGCATCCCTCCGGCCAGGTGGTCGAAGCCGGCCGCGACGTCCTGCTCTCGGTCGACGTCGCCGGGTCCGGCCTGGCCTACCAGTGGCACCGTCTCGACGGCTGCCCCATCCCCGGCGCCTGCAGCTCCAGCCTCGCCCTGCCCATGATCCAAGCCGACCAGGCCGGAGGCTATTACGTCGTCGTCACCAACCACGTCGCCGCCGTCACCAGCCAGGTCGCCACCGTCACCGTCCTCCTCCCCGACTTCAGCGGCCAAATCGTCCTGAGCGAAATCATGTACCACCCCTCCTCCGAACGCGCCGACGAGGAGTTCGTCGAATTGCACAACCTCCGCGACCTGCCCGTCAGCCTCGCCGGCTGGCGCTTCACCAAAGGCGTCCAATTCCTGTTCCCCCAAGTCCTCATCCCCCCCGGCGGGTTCCTCGCCGTCGCCGCCAACCCCGCCGCCTTCGCCGCCAAATACCCCGCCGTCACCAATGTCGTCGGCGGCTGGCAGGGCACCCTCCGCAACAGCGACGAAGCCATCGAGCTCGAGGATTCCCTGGGCCGGCGGATCGACCTCGTCCATTACGCCGACCGCGGCGATTGGGCGGTGCGCCAGCGCGGCTCCCTCGATTACGGCACGCGGGGCTGGGAGTGGCTGGCCACGCACGACGGCCTGGGCCGTTCGCTGGAACTGGTCAACCCGCGCCTGCCCAACGAACACGGCCAGAACTGGACCGCCAGCGTCACCCCCCAAGGCACCCCGGGATCCCCCAATTCGGCCGCCGCCGGCAACCTGGCCCCCATGATCCTCGAGACCCTCCACACCCCAGCCGTACCTGCCGCCACCAACCCCGTTGCCGTCACCGCCCGAATCGTCGATGAATCCGCCTCCGGACTCACCGTCACCCTCCACTACCGCAACCATTCCACCACCTCCCCACCGCCCTTCCTCACCTTGACCATGAACGATGACGGCCTGTCCGGCGACGGCGCCGCCGGCGACGGCGTCTACGGCGCCCTCATCCCCCACCACCCCCACGGCACCGTCGTCGAATTCCACCTCGGCGCCCGCGACGCCCAGGGCCTGTGCCGCACCTGGCCCGCCCCCGCCATGAACGAATACGGTGCCCGCGTCCAGGCCGCCAACGCCCTCTACCAGGTCGACGCCGACCCCTACGCCGGCCCCCAACCCCTCCTCCACCTCGTCATGACCGAAACGGAGCGCCGGACCCTCGAAACCATCAACCGCGCCAGCAATGCCGAAATGAACGGCACCCTCGTCTCCCTCGATGGCGCCGACCCCGCCGTCCGCTACAACGCCGGCATCCGCATCCGCGGCGGCTCCACCCGTTACGTGCCCGTGCCCAGCCTGCGTGTCAACCTCCCCACCGACCAACGCTGGAAAGAGGTCCGCGCCGTCAATTTGAACACCTACTTCCCCCATGACCAGGTCGTCGGCAGCATGGTCTCCTTCAAAGCAAACCTCAATGTCGCCAACGCCCGCGCCGTCCAAGTCCGCGTCAACGGCGCCAACCTCGCCCAGCCCGGCACCCCCAACGCCGCCGACGGCTCCGGATTCGGCACCTACGCCCTGCTCGAGGTCATGAACACCGATTGGGCGGATCACCACCTCCCCAACGATCCCGATGGCAATATCTATCTCGCCCGCCGCCCGAACACCGACCTGGCCTACAAAGGCACCAACTGGCTCGATTACGCCAACACCGGCTACAGCAAAAACTCGAACGAAAGCGAGAACGACTGGAGCGACCTCATCCGCCTCACCGACGTCCTCAACAACACGCCCGATGCCGCCTACGCCGACCAGGTGCGCCAGGTGCTCGACCCCGGCGAGTGGGCCCGCTACTTCGCCCTCAACAGCATCCTCGGCAATAACGAGTCCAGCCTCGCCATCGGCGTGGGCGACGATTACAACCTGTACCGCGGCGTCCGCGACCCGCGCTTCCTGCTCATCCCCCACGACTGGGACACCATCCTCGGACAGGCCGGCGGCCTGCTGCCCGATGCCGACCTCTTCCTCGCCACCGCCCTCCCCGCCGTCCGCCGGTTCCTCAAACATCCCGAGTTCGTCCCCCTTTACTACGGCGAACTGAAACGCCTCACCGACACCGTCTGCTCCCCAACCCAACTCCACCCGCTCCTCGACCAGTTCCTCGGCGGATTCGCCGACCCCGCCACGCTCGCCAGCATGAAACAATACGTCGTCGCGCGCGCCGCCTATGTCCAGTCCCGCATCCCCCTCAGCCTCACCGTCACCAGCGCGCTGCCCGTGGTCGGCGCATTCCCCAAAACCACCGCGCCCGCCGCCGCGCTTTGGGGCCAGGCTCATGCCATCGACACCCGCACCGTGCTCGTCAACGGCCAGCCCGCTGCCTGGTCCGCCTGGGACGCCCGCTGGACCAACGCCCAGGTCGGCCTCCTCCCAGGCATCAACCGCGTCCTCGTTCAGGCGCTCGACGCCGCCGGCGCCGTTCGCGACGAAACCACGATCACGCTGTGGTACGAGGACGGCACCGAGACCTCCCTGGCAGGCGGCACCCTGGCCGGGAACACGACATGGTCCGCCGCCAGCGGGCCGTATTACCTCGCCAATCACCTCGCCATCCCCGCCGGTGCCTCCCTCACCGTCGCCCCAGGCACCACCGTCTTCGTCGCCCCCGGAGTCCGCATCACCGTCGGCGGCCGTCTTCAGGTGTCGGGCACCCCCACCCAGTGGGTTCATTTCATGTTGCGCCCGGGCGTCGCCAGCCTGTGGCCCGGGTTCCAGTTCACCAATTCGGCCAGCGACAATTCCCTGGCCTGCGTCGTCATCGACAAGACCTCCCACTACCCCATCGACGTGCGCAACTCCAGGCTGCACCTGGAAAGCATCCTCTTCCAGGGCGTCTATGGCGCGATTTACACGAGCAACTCGGCGCTCCGCGTCCGGTCCTGTGTGTTTCCCACGATGCTGGGCGCCGAAACCATCATCGGATCCGCCATCCCCACCAACGGCTACCTGATCCTCGAAAACAACACCTTCGGGGGCACCTCCGGCTACGCCGACATCATCGATTTCACCGGCGGCAAACGCCCCAACCCCATCATCCAAGTCTATAGCAACGTCTTCCTCACCGGACCCGACGACGGCCTCGACATGGACTTCACCGACGCCCACATCGAAGGAAACACCTTCATGCACTTCCATCGCGATGCCCCCCGCGAAAGCATCTCCTGCGGGATCGCCACCGACGAAAGCGCCCAGATCGTCGCCGTCCGCAATGTCTTCTTCGACTGCGATAACGCCGTCCTCCTCAAGCGCAATGCCTGGCTCACCGCCCAAAACAACACCTTCGTCAACTGCGTCGAAACCGCCGTCGACTTCGGCAGCACCAACCGCGCAATCCTCCCAGGCCAGGGCGCGCTCTTCGAAGGCAATATCTCCTGGGGCCACCTCTCCACCTTCGAACGCTACTACGAACCCGGCTACTCCGACGTGGATCTCACCGTCCAATACAGCCTCATCCAGGGCACCAACTGGCCCGGCATCGGCAACCTCAGCGCCGACCCCCTCTTCGTCAACCCCACCAACGATTTCCGCCTCCGCCCCGGTTCCCCCGCCATCGCCGCCGGCCCCAACGGCCTCGACATGGGCGCCCATGTGCCCGCCGGCGCCTCCATCCGCGGCGAACCGCCCCCGCTCTTCCCACACCCCAACGCCACCCTCACCATCGCCGGCCCCGGCATCACCCACTACCGCTACCAGATCAATAACGGCCCCTTCAGCCCCCAGGAATGGCCCGTCTCCACCCCCCTCGTCCTCACCAACCTCACCAACGGCACCTACACCGTCGCCGTCATCGGAAAGAACTCCGCCGCCTCCTGGCAACCCACCGATACCCCCACCCGCTCCAAGACCTGGACCGTCAACACCAGCCTGCGACGCCTCTGGCTCAACGAGGTCCTCGCCCGCAACGACTCCGCCCTCAACCACTACGGCACCTTCCCCGACCTGATCGAACTCTACAACGCCGGCGCCGTCCCCTGCGACCTCGCCGGCCTCCAGCTCACCGACAACCCCGCCGTCCCCGGCAAATTCGTGTTTCCCGCCGGCGTGACCCTCGAGCCGGGAGAGTTCCTTGTCCTGTTCGCCAACGACCCCGACGGCACCCCTGGCTGGCATCTCGGGTTCTCGCTGCGCCGCGAAGGCGAAACCGTTTGCCTCCACGATGCCGCCGCCAACGGTGGCGCCCTCCTCGATAGCGTCACCTTCGGCCTCCAACTCCCCGACTGCTCTGTCGGCCGGTTGTCCGACGGCACATGGTCCCTCACCTCGCCCACGCCCGGCGCCGCCAATCTCCGCACCCCCCTTGGCGACTCCTCGCGCCTGCGCTTCAGCGAGTGGCTCGCCCGCGGCCCCGGCGACGATTTCATCGAACTCTACAACCCCTGCCCCGTCCCCGTCGCCCTCGGCGGACTCCATCTCACCGACAACCCCCTCGGCTGGCCCGGCCGCCACCGGATTGCCGACCTGAGCTTCGCCCCCGGCTGCGGCTTCGTGGTGTTCCATGCCGACCATAACCTCGACGCCGGCGCCGATCACCTCGACTTCGCGCTCGCCCACGAACAGGGTCTCCTCGGCCTCTTCGACGCCAACCTCCAACCCCTCGACTGCGTCGCCTACGGCCCCCAACACGCCGGCGCGTCCACCGGCCGGCTCAACCCCGACGCGGAACAGATCGCCGAGTTCGTCCTCCCATCCCCGGGCGCCACCAATATCCTCAACGCCCCGCCCGCCGTCACCATCGCGTTCCCCACCTTCGGACAGGTCTTCCCCGCCTCAGGCGACGTGCCGCTGGGCGCCACCGCGTCCGACACCGACGGCCATGTCGTGCGCGTCGAGTTCTACGGGGACGGCACCCTCATCGGCGAATCCATCGCCTCCCCCTACACCGTCATCTGGCCCGGTGTCGCCGAAGGCCCCCATGCCGTCGTGGCCAAAGCCGTCGACAACGCCGGCGCCGTGGCCGTCTCGGACGTTGTCGAGTTCAATGTCGGATTGACCACCGTCCGCCTCACCTCGCCCGAAGACGACCTCGTCGTGCCCGTCGGCACCACCGTCCCCCTCCGCGCCTCCGTCTCCATCTCCACCAGCAGCGTCCTGCGCGTTGAGTTTTACGCCGACAACACCAAGCTCGGCGAAACCACCTCCGTCCCCTATGCCATGGTCTGGACCGGCACCAACCCCGGCCCCGCCCAATTGCGCGCCGTCGCCATCACCACCCGCGACGAGTCCATCGCCTCACCCCCCGTCCCCATCCGCTGGCTCAATGCCCAGTCCAACGAAACCGCCATCCTCGTCGCCTCCAACGCCCTCTGGAAATACTGGGACACCAATGCCGCCCCCACCGGCGCCTGGACCGCCTCCGGCTACAACGACAGCGCCTGGCCCGCCGGCCCCGCCGAACTCGGCTACGGCGACGCCCCGTACGGACAACCCGAAGCCACCGTGATCAGTTACGGACCCGATCCCAACAACAAATACCCCACCGCCTACTTCCGCCACGCGTTCGTCGTCGACCAGCCGGACGTGTGGCGCCACCTGACCCTTCGCCTGCTCGTCGACGACGGCGCGCTTGTCTACCTCAACGAACACATCGTCGTGTGGCACAACCTCCCCCCGGGCCCCATCACCTTCACCACCTACACCACCAACAGCGGCGAAGGCAATTGCTGGTTGCCCTTCAGCCTCCCCGATGGATCCCTCACCCAGGGCACCAACCTCCTCGCCGCCGAAGTCCACCAGGTCCAGCCCGCCTCCGGCGACCTGAGCTTCGCGCTCGAACTCACCGCCTCCCAGCTCGTGATCGAACCGTGGATCCTCACCCCGCCCGCGCACGAGTCCGTCGAGGCCGGCTTCGCCGCCACCCTGTGGGTCGAAGCCGCCGGCATCCCCCTCTACTATCAATGGCACCAGCCCGACGGCGCCCCCATCGGCGGCGCCACCCAGCCCGTGCTCCGCCTCACCAACGTCCAGCCCGACCAGGCCGGCGGCTATCACGTCGTCGTCTCCAATGCCCTCGGCTCCGTCACCAGCACCGTCGCCGTCCTCACCGTCGAAACCCCCGACCGCGACGAAGACGGCATCCCCGATTACTGGGAACTCCAGCAAGCCCTCGACCCCGCCGATCCCGCCGATGCCTCCGCGGATTGGGACGGCGACCTCATGGTCAACCGGCACGAATACCGGCTGCGCACCAGCCCCTGGATCCCCGACCTCTTCCTCCATGTCCACTCCCTCCTCACCGGAGGCTCCTCACCCAGCCTCCACCTCCAGTTCCGCGCCGAAGCCGGCGTCTCCTATGTCCTCGAGGAAAATATCAACCTCGCCCCCGACTCCTGGCAGCCCCTCATCGAATTGCCCGTCTCCCCCGCCAATGGCCCCCTCGACCTCGTCCTCCCCGCCTCCGCCAAACACCGGTTCTACCGCCTCCGCCAACTCGCCCCCACGCCCGCGCGCTAGCCCGCATTTCTACCCAGGTTCCGGTTGAGAAATGCACCCGCCGGGAGGGCGGGCCGCCCAGCGCTCTATGAGCCGACTGAGCTCGCAACAGAGTGCTTTGGCGCTCGGGCGGGGCCAGCCCCGCTCTGCGCCCCTCCCGGCTACGGACCCGTCCACGGCAGGAACATCACGCAGACCGGCGCGCCCACCTTGAGCGTCTGGCCCGTGGGTTCCAGGGCGCCCGTCTGCGGGTCGATCCGGAACACGACCACGGTGTCGGACTGCTGGTTGGCCGCAACCAGCCAGCGCCCCGCCGGATCAATCCCAAAACCGCGCGGCGTCTTGCCCAGGGTCGGCTCGTGCTCGACAAGCGTGAGCATCCCCGTCTCCGGCGTCATCGAGTAAACCGCAAGACTGTCGTGCCCGCGGTTCGAGCCATACAAGAACTTGCCCGTGGGATGCACCTCGATTTCCGCCGTGGTGTTCTTCCCGTCAAACCCTTTCGGGAGCGTGGAGACGCTCTGCATCCCCTGCAGGACGCCACGCTGGGCGTCGTAGCGAAACCCGGTGACGGTTGAATCCAGCTCGTTGATGACGTAAGCAAAGCGTTCGGACGGATGCAGCGCGAAATGCCGCGGGCCCGCCCCGGGCCGGACGCGGGCGAACGGGGGATCGTGGGCGATGAGCTTGCCGGCCTCGAGACGATAGATCATCACCTTGTCCAAGCCGAGGTCGGGCACAAACACGAACCGGGCGGCCGCATCGGTGTAAATGCCGTGCGCGTGGGGTTCCTTCTGCCGCTGGGGATGGATGCTGGACCCGGTGTGCTGCACGAAGGCCGTGGCCTCCCCCAGACTGCCGTCCTCAAGCACGGGCAGCACGGCGATGCTGCCCCCGCCGTAATTGGCGACCATCAGGTGCTTGCCGGTCCGGTCGAGACTCAGATGACATGGCCCCGCGCCCCCGGAGGGCTGCTGGTTCAACTCGGTCAGCGCGCCGGTCGATGCCTCAATCCTGAACGCCGTCACCGTCCCCTTCTTCGGCCCGCTCCAGACCTCCCCCACCGCATACAGGAATTCCCGGTGAGGATGCGGCGCCAGAAAGCTCGGGTTCACCGCCTTGGCCGCCAACACCGGCTCCGTCAGCTTCCCCGTGCCCAGTTCCAGCCGGCTCATGTAAATGCCCTCGCTGACCGGCCCCGTGTAGGTGCCGAAATAAACCCGGCGCCCCTTCGCCGCCGTCGACGGCGCGCGAGCCGGGGCGGCGGTCAGGTCAGCCCCAAGCACCAGCGAAAGCCCGGCAGCACCGAAAAGCATGGAAAGATTCATGGTCATTGCCCAATCCCGGAAACGCCCCCGGCCAACCCGCAAATGCCAGAGCCCGCCTTCGCGTTTCGCAGTTCACAGTTCACAAGTCCCGCGTGACGCATCCCGCGCCGCGCGTCGATGCCCCCAGTCTGTCCGCTCGCGGTTCGGCTTTCCAGGTTTTTCGGCGTGAAATAATTTTCTGGGCTGTTCCCGGGCGGATGCCTAAAATCCCCAGGCTCCAATGAAAGCGCGACAAAGCCTGTCTCGTTTGTCCGGCGGCGAGGTCTGGGACATCGCCCGGCACGTGTGGGAAACCGAGGGCGCGGCGGTGCGGCGCCTGGCGCGCGTCGTGGATCCGGCGGCGCTGGAACGGTGCGTCCGCCTGCTCGCCCGCTGCCGCGGCAAGATCTTCACCACGGGATGCGGCACCTCGATGGCCGCCGCGCGGAAAATTGCGCATTCGCTTTGCTGTGTGGAGCGGCCGGCGGCGTTTTTGGCGCCGGGGGACGCGGTGCATGGCGGGCTGGGGGCGGTGCAGCGCGGGGATGTGGTGGTGGCGATCTCCAAGGGGGGCGGCACGCGCGAAATCGTGGATCTCCTGGGCGCGATCCGGGCGAAGGGCGCCACGCTGATTGGGGTGACGGAGAACGCGGGCAGCGTCCTGGGGCGGCGCAGCAATGTGGTGCTGAAGGTCGCCGTGGCCCGCGAGCCGGACCCGTTCAACATGCTGGCCACCGCCAGCACCATGGCGGTCATTGCCGTCTTCGACGCCGTGTGCATCGCCCTGATGCGCCTGACCCGCTACACCCGGCGCCAGTTCGCCCTCATCCACCCCGCCGGCGCCGTCGGCCTACGCCTGGCCAAAACCGCCCCCCGCGCGTCGCCACCACCCCCCCCGCGCCACCGCGCGCGCCCGGCCCGGAAACCGCGCGTTGCCCGATGAATGCCGCCTGCCTCGTCGGCCCCCAAAGCGTCGAACTCCGCCATGTGCCGGACCCGGTCGCGCCTCCGGACGGCCTCGTCCTCAGGATGAGAGCCTGCGGGGTGTGCGGTTCGGACTTGCGGCGGTGGCGCGAGGGCCCGCCCGCCGGGGTGGCGGCCATGGTGCAGGGACACGAGCTGGCCGGCGAGGTGGTCGCGGTGGGACCGGCGGTCTCGGGCTTCCGCGTGGGCGACCGGCTGGCCGTGGCGCCCGACATCCACTGCGGCACCTGTGACTACTGCCGCCGCGGCTGGTTCAACCTCTGCACGCACTTGAGACTGCTGGGCATCACCCCGGGCCTGGACGGCGGGTTCGCAGAGAAGGTGCTGCTGAGCGGCGACGTCCTGCGCAACGGGGTCGTCCACCAGTTGCCCCAAACCCTCGGGTTCCATGAAGGGGCACTGGCCGAAACCCTCGCCTCCGTCCTCGCCGCCCACCATAAATGCGAAACCCGCCTCGGCGAGACGGTGGTGGTGCTCGGCGCCGGCCCGATCGGCTGCCTGCACGCCGTCGTCGCACACGCCCGCGGCGCACGCGTCCTCATCGCCGAACCCAACCCGAATCGCCGCCGGCGCGCCGCCACGTTCGGGCCGGACGCGGTCATGGACGCGGCCCGGGACGATCTGGTTGCCGAGGTGATTCGCCTGACGGACGGTCTGGGGGCGGACGTGGTGGTTTGCGCCAATCCGGTGGGGGCGACGCAGGGGCAGGCGGTGGAGATGGCGCGGCGGGGCGGGCGGATCGTGGTGTTCGGGGGGCTGCCGAAATCCGATCCGATGGTCAGCCTCAACGCGAACCGGATTCACTACGGCGAGCAGGTGGTGATGGGCGCGTTTTCATACCACCCGAGTGTTCACGAGGAGGCGCTGCGAATCCTGGCGCGGGGCGTGGTGAAGGCCGCGCCGTTCGTCACCCACACCCGCCCGCTGTCGAAGGCGGCGGAGGCGTTCGCACTGGCGGCGTCGGGCGAGGCGCTGAAGGTGATGGTGGAACCGGACTAAGCCATGAACGCGCTGAACGAACGCCTCCTCGAACGCGAAGCCCGGGGCGCGCCTGTGATCCTCGGGCTGATCGGGGCCGGCCAGATGGGCCAGGAGATCCTGTGCCAGACGCAATTGATGAAAGGGGTCCGCATCCCAATCGTGGTGGATGTGACCTTCGAGCGCGCCGAACTGGCCTATCGCCTGGCAGAGGTCGACCCGGCTCGCGTCGTGCGGGTCAGCACCCCCGAGGCGGCGGCGCAGGCGATCGCGGCCGGGCGGCGGGTGGCGGCGACGGACTGGCGGCTGACGACGGCGCTGCCGGAGGTGCAGGTGGTGGTGGATGCCACCGGCTCGCCCGAACTGGGAGTGGCGATCGCGCTGGACGCCATCCACGCCAGAAAACACATCGTGATGATGAACGTCGAATGCGACGTCACCGTCGGCCCCGTCCTGCGCCGCCTGGCCGGCGACGCCGGGGTCGTGTATTCGCTGGCCGCCGGCGACGAGCCCGCCGCCATCCTGGAACTCTACCGGTTCGCCACCGCCCTCGGATTCGAAGTCGTCGCAGCCGGCAAGGGCAAAAACAACCCGCTGGACATCACCGCCACCCCGGACGTCCTGGCCGCCAAGGCGAAAGCGCGCGACATGAGCGCGCGCATGCTGTGCGAGTTCGTGGACGGGTCGAAGACGGCCGTGGAGATGTGCAGCGTGTCCAACTGCACCGGCCTGGTGCCCGACGTGCGCGGCATGCACGGCGCCCGGGCCACACGCGACACGCTGCACCATGTGTTCTGCCCGAAAACCCAGGGCGGCGTGCTCAACCAAAAAGGCGTCGTCGATTTCGCGATCGGAGTCCACCCGGGCGTGTTCGTCGTGTTCACCACCGACCAACCCCGGCTCAAGCGCGGACTGATCCAGCGCGACATGGGCCACGGCCCCAACTACCTCCTCTTCCGCCCCTACCACCTGTGCAGCATCGAAGTGCCCCTCACCGCCGTTCAGGCCGTCCTCTACGGCGAATCCTCCGGCCACCCCCTCCCCCACCCCGTCTCCGAATGCATCGCCGTCGCCAAGAAATACCTGAAGGCCGGCGATACGCTCGATGCCATCGGCGAATACTCTTACCGCGGCTCGATCGATACCGCCGCCGCCGCACGCCGCGACCACCTCCTCCCGCTCGGGCTCGCAAAAGGGTGCGTCCTCGCGCGCGATGTCCCGGCCGGCCAAGCCCTCCGCTACGACGACCTGCAACATATCCCCGAAACGCTCCTCCTCCAACTGCGCCGACTCCAGGACCGGCTATGCACCTGATCGGACTCGATGTCGGCACCACCGGCGCCAAAGCCATCGTCTTCAACCCCGCCGGCCTGCCCCTCGGCCACGCCTTCGACGAATACCCCGTCTGCCGCCCTGAACCGACAGCCGCCGAGCAGGATGCCGAGCAGGTGTGGCATATCGCACGCGGCGTCCTTCGTGAAGCCGTCGCCCGCAGCCGCGTCAGGGACTTCGCTGCCCTCAGCGTGTCCGTCCAGGGCGATGCCGTCATTCCCGTCGACCGCGACTTCCGCGCCCTCCACCCGGCCATCCTGGGCATGGACTGCCGGTCCCACCGCCACGCCGAGGCGTGCGCGGCGGCCTGCGGCGCCTTCGCCCTGTTCCAACGCACCGGCATGCGCCCGCACCCGATGAACTCGATCACCAAGATCCTGCTTCTCCGCGACCTCGCCCCGGCCGCGTTCGACGCCGCGTGGAAATTCGTCACCTACGCCGATTTCATCCTCGGCAAGCTCGGCGCGGAAGCCGTGATCGACCACACAATGGCCTCGCGCACCATGGCCTTCGACCTCCACACCCGCACCTGGAGCCCCGACATCCTCGCCGCGCTCGGCCTCGACCCCGGCCGCCTCTCCCAACCCGTCCCCTCAGGAACCCCCGTCGGCACCCTGCGCTCCGAACTCGCCCGCGACCTCGGCCTGCCTGCCACCCTGCCGCTCGTGGCGGGGGGACACGACCAGACGTGCGCCGCCATCGGCGCGGGTGTTGTGCGCGAGCGCCTCGGGCTGGTGTCCACAGGCACGGCCGAAGTCCTGTCCACCGCCTTCCCGTCGCCCGCGCTCACGCGTCCCATGTTCGACAGTTACTACCCCTGTTACCTGCACGCCGGAAACGGCCTGTATTTCACGTTCGCCCTGAACCACGTCGGCGGCATCCTGCTCAAATGGTACCGCGAGAACTTCGGGCTCCCCGAAACCGCCGAAGCCCGCGCGCAAGGAGCCGACCCGTACGCGCGCATCGAGGCGGCCATGCCGGCCGGGCCGTCGCCGGTGATGGTCCTGCCGCATTTCAACGGCAGCGGCACCCCGCGGTGCGACCTGCAGGCCAGGGGCGCCATCGTCGGCCTGACGCTCGCCTCGACACGCCACGACCTCGCCAAGGCCATCCTCGAAGGCCTCACCTTCGAACTGCGCATCAACCTCCACACCATGCAGTCCTGCGGCCTGCACCTCGACCAGCTCGCCGCCGCCGGCGGCGGCGCCAAGTCCAGCCTCTGGCTCCAGCTCAAAGCAGACATTCTCAACCGCCCCATCCGCACCCTGCGCTGCCGCGAATCCGCCTGCCTCGGCGCCGCCCTCCTGGCCGGCACCGCCGCAGGCGTCTATCGCTCCCTCGACGAAGCCGTCCAGCAGACGGTCGTGATCGACCGGGACTATGTGCCAGACCCCGCCATGGCCGCCCGTTACCGGGAACGATTCGCCACCTACGAAACGCTTTACCCCGCCCTGCATCCCATCCATCACCCCCAACCCCGCGTCACCCATGAAACATAAATACGCCGCCATCGCCGTCCTTTTCGGTTCCTGTGCCGACCGTTACGTCCTCCAAGGCTATACCCCGCAACGCTCGTTCGAAGAAATGCTCGCCGACGCCCGCAAGGTGAAAGGCATCACCGGCATCGAAGTCATCGGCGGCTGGCATATCAACGACCGCAATCAACATGAACGCGTCCGGCAGATTGCCAAAGCCGGATTCGAACTGGCGGGGGTGATCCCCGAAATCTGGGCCAACCCGAAGTGGGGTTGGGGGACGTTTGCCTCCACCGACAAAGGAATCCGGCGGGATGCGATCGAGCGTGTGAAAGTGGCGATGGACCTGGCGGCTGGTACGGGCTGCAACCACGTCAGCCCGTGGTTCGGGCACGACGGCTGGGATTACGTGTTCCAGATGGATTACCTCAAAGCCTACGACTGGATCGTCCAAGGTCTCGGCGAGTGCGCCGAACATAACCCCAAAGTCAAAATCTCCGTCGAGTTCAAGCCCAAAGAACCCCGCACCCACATCCTGGTGAGCAGCACCGCCAAGACCCTGCTCCTGGTCAACGAGGTCAACCAGCCCAACGTCGGAATCAACCTCGACACCGGCCACGCCAACATGGGTTACGAGACGCTCGCCGAATGCGTCGCCCTCATGAAACGCTTCGGCAACAAATTGTTCCACCTTCACCTCAACGACAACTACCGCCTCTGGGACGATGACATGATCCCCGGATCCGTCCATACCCTCGAGTGGATCGAGTTCCTTCACTGGCTCGAACGCACCGGCTACAAAGGCTGGTTCTCCCTCGACGTGTTCGCCTTCCGCGAAAAAAACAAGGTCGCCGTCGCCACCGAATCCATCGCCTGGCTGGAGGCATTGTCGGCCGCCACCGCGCGCCTGGACCCGCGCGAAGTGCAGGCCGTCCTCCGCAGCGGCGACGCCATGCGGGCCCAACGGCTCGTCCGCAAAGCGTTGCTCGGCCACTAACCTGCATTGCTCACCAGGTTCCTGGTGAGCAATGCACCCGCCCGGGAGGGCGGGCCGCCCAGCGCTCTATGGGCCGACTGAG
>JAFGQR010000187.1 GCA_016935555.1 Verrucomicrobiota bacterium | reverse complement strand
GCTCGGTCCAGTTGGTCGGTGACAGCAACAGACTTGGGGAGCTTCTGCAACATGGGCTCCAACCACTCGATGAAAGACAAGGCTGCCCGGTCAACTTCCAATGTCTCGTGATCGAATAGCCGGTTCATCCGATTACGATTAGGATTAGGATTACGAAAAGCCAGAAGGAAAAATCTGAGATGCGCACACCGCCGGGCAGGAGCGGAGATTGGAGGGCAGGCATCCCGGGCGCCGGGCGCATCCAAAGATCTGGCGCATCCAAAGATCTTGCGCTGGCCCGGCCCCGGCGAAAGAATCACCCGCCATGAACTCTATGATCAGGCAGCTCCGGCTCGCTTCATCGCGCCGTGCGCATGCCGGCGTCGCAGGACCAATCGCCGCCGCCCTGGCCCTCGCGGCCCTCTCCGGCGAAGGCGCCGTACGGGTCCAATCCGCCACCTTCGAGTGCGCGCCCAAAATCCTGCGCACCGACCGCGGCGAACGATGGGTCGTCACCGCCCACCTCGACAGTCCCGGACTCAGCAACGTCACCGTAACCGCCTCCGCCGCCTCCTGGGGGCAGACCCAACCCCAGCCGAAAGGCAGCCTCGCCCCCGGCAAAACCACCCTCGAATTCGAAATCCCACCTCTTCAAGCCGGGGAACCGCTCCGCATCCGCCTCCACGCCGACGCCGGGACACAGGACTTCGAAGCCGCGACGCTTTCGCCCCCGAAACGCTGGACCGTCTACCTCACCCAGCACACCCACACCGACATCGGCTATACCCGCCCCCAAACGGAGATCCTGCCCGAAAGCCTGCGTTTCCTCGACAACGCACTCGATTACTGCGATCTGACCGACGATTACCCCGACGACGCAAAGTTCCGCTGGACCTGCGAGACGTTCTGGGCCGTGCGCGAGTTCCTCAAATCGCGCCCGCCGGCCCAGCTCGAGCGGCTGAAGCGCCGCGTCCACGAAGGCCGCATCGAAATCACCGGCCTGTTGCTGAACCTCTCGGAAATCGCAACCGAAAGTTCCATCGTGGCGTCCCTTCAAAACCTGCACGCCCTCGGCGGCGACCTGCGCCTGCCGGTCGTCGGCACGATGCAAAACGACGTCAACGGCGCCGCTTGGTGCCTGCCGGATCTCCTGCCGGGCATCGGCATCCGCTATCTGACCATGGGCATCAACAAAACCCGGTCGATCGTCCCGTTCGACCAGCCGACCGTCTTCTGGTGGGAAGCCCCGTCCGGACGCCGCATGCTGGCCTATCGCGCCGACCACTATCACCTGGGCAATTTCTGGGGCATCCATACCGGCGACACGGCCAGATTCGGCGCCGGACTCATCAACTACCTGCAGTCGCTCCAGCGCCGCCACTACCCTTACGACCGCGCCGCCGTCCAGTTCTCCGGCTACCATACCGACAATTCCCCACCCTCCACCATCGCCAGCGACCTTGTCCGCCGATGGAACGAACACTATGCCTGGCCCAAGCTCCGGCTGTCCGTCGCACGCGAATTCCCCGAGTCCGTCGAGCGCCAACACGGCAACACCCTCCCGGTGCACCGCCAGGCCTGGCCGGATTGGTGGACCGATGGCTTCGGTTCCGCAGCGCGCGAAACGGCCGCCTCGCGCGAGACGCACGCCGCATTGCAGGTCACCGAAGCCTTGCTGGCAATGTCAACCCTCCGCGGACGAACCATCCCCGAAGCGGTCCTGCACGCCGTCGCCCAAGCCCAGGAGGACCTTATGTTCTACGACGAGCATACCTTCGGCGCCGCCGAAAGCGTCGACGATCCCCTGGCCGAAAACAGCCAGGTCCAGTGGAACGAAAAATCCGCCTACCTCTGGACCGCCGTCAAAGAAGCCCACCTCCTGCGCGAAGACGCCTTCGGCCTCTTCCAGGAATCCCTGCCGCGCGCCCAAGTCCCCACCCTCGCCGTCGTCAACACCTTGAACTGGCCCCGCTCCGGCCTCGCCCACGTCTTCGTCGACCGCCACCTCCTGCCCCCGGATCGCGAGTTCCGCATCGTCGACGCCCAAACGGGCGACGCCGTTCCCGTCCAAGCCCTGAACCGCCGGCCCGAAGGCGCGTATTGGGCGATCTGGACCCGCAACATCCCCCCCCTCGGCTACCGGCTGTTCCGGATTGAAACTTCAGACCGCCCCCGGACCGCCGAGACCACCGCGGCGCTCACCAGCCTCGAAAACGCCTTCTACGAACTCCGAATCGACCCGGACAGCGGAGCCGTCATCCGGCTCGTCGACAAAGAAACCGGCCGGAACCTCGTCGACCCAGCCGCACCGTGGGGCTTCAACCAGCTGTTCCGCGAAACCCTCACCGAAAAACGCGACTTCGTCCCCGACCGCTTCCGCCGGACAGCCTGGACCAACATCACCGCCCAGCCGGCAATCCAGGGGCCTGTCTGGAAAAGCATCGCCCTCGCCGGACGCCTCGAAGGTTGCGCGGAGAAACACGGCGCCCGCGCCGAAATCCGGCTTTACGAGACGGAAAAACGCGTGGAGTTCCACTGGTCGATCCGCAAGCTGCCGGTGCCCCAAGCCGAAGCGGTGTATGTGGCCTTCCCCTTCGCCCCGAAGGACGGACAGATTGTCTACGAAGCCCAGGGCGGCGTCGCCCGGCCGGGACTGGACCAAATCCCAGGCTCGGCGTCGGATTGGCAGACCGTCCAGAGCTTCCTCGCGGTGCGCCACCCGGGGGGGCAGATCGTTTGGGGAAGCGCCGGCGCGCCGCTCGTCCAGCTGGGCGAGATCAACCTCGGCAAGTGGCAGCCCGTCACCCGCGTCCCGCAGCCCCACGTCTATTCCTGGGTCATGAACAACTACTGGTTCACCAACTTCCGCCCCACCCAGGAAGGCGATTTCCGATGGAGCTACTTCCTCACCACCACGCCGGACCGCGGCAACCCCGCCCCCACGCGCTTCAGCTGGGGCTCGCGCCTCCCCCTCGCCACGCGTGTGCTGCCGCCCGTCAAGTCGCTCAAATCCCAGGGGCCGGCGGCCCTGTCGCTCGTCAGCATCGACGTCCCGGGTGTCCTCGTGGTCGATACCCGCCCCGCCGCGGGCGGCGGGATCCTGATGCATCTGCGCGAGGTGGCGGGTGAGACCACCACGCTCGACCTGGACAACGTCAAGACCTGGACCGAGATTGAGTCGGCCGCCGAAGTCAATGCCCTCGGCCACCTTGTCGAGGATGGTATCGAGTCCTTCGTGCTGAAACCCTTCGACGTCCGATTCGTCCGCCTGCGCTTCGCACCCCCGGAAACGTGAAGAACCTGCCCGCAGGTTCCCGCCACCCTCACCCCCGGCAGCCCTCGAGGGAATCCCTCATATGTCAAGATTCAACATGTGAACCGAATGCGCACGCATCCCTCCCCATCCGTCACCGGCGACGCGTTGGCGCTCGATCCCAGCGTGCGATGCTTGGGCCGACTCTCGGGGCCCAGCCGGGTCCGCCACAGCGGCGTCCCCGCGCCGTCGAACGCCAGAACCGCATCCTCCCCGTCGACCGGCCCCGTCAGGTAGATGCGGCGGCTTCGGACCAGCGGCGTGGATGTGGCCTTGCCGGCCAAAACCACTTTCCAAAGGGCTTGGGTGGCGTTCCACGTGACGGGATACGTTGCTGAATCGACGGTACCATTGCCGTTGGGGCCGCGCCAGCCGGGCCATTCAGCCGGGCTGGCCGCGATGGCCGAGACAGCGATAGAGTGGAAACACCCGGGCCGCCCGAATCCTGCGCCGGCCGGAACCCCGTTCGAGCAGGTCGCGGGTATGCATATCGGTTCGGGCGGTCAAGCTCTCCGACGCCTCAACGCCTCCCGTATTCGAACCGACCTCCGTTTCCAGCGAGCCCCCATCTCCGCCGCGACGGCGGAGAATCCATTCGGCCCCGGGATTGAATTCCGCAGACGCATCCCGAGTCAGTTGGGCATGACATTCACCCGGCTTCGCACCCTGATCTTCCTGCGCGCCTCCTGTCTGTTCGCCTTGGCCGCCGTCTGCGTGGCGCCGGCGGCCACCGCCGGCGCTGCCGCGAAACGGCCCGCCCGCTCTCCCGCCGGCCCGGTCCTGAGCGTGACGGCGGACCGTGCCGAGGCCATCTACGCGGTGGGCGAGCGGGTGGCGTTCACGATCCGTTTGGGGCTCGGGCCGCAGCCGGTCAACGATGCCGAGGTGGCGTGGACGCTCTCGAAGGACGGCGTGCCGCCCACCACCCATGGCACCGTGCGGTTGACCAACGGCTGCGCCACCGTGACCGGCACGCTCGACGAGCCGGGGTTTCTCCAGTGCCGCGCCCTCTTTCACGGCACGAACCGGCTGACCCGCACCGCCGTCGCCGGCGCCGCCATCGACCCGCTGCAGATCAAGCCCAGCCTGCCCGTGCCCGCGGATTTCGACGAGTTCTGGTCGGCGCAGAAAACGAAGCTGGCGGGCGTGCCGGTCAACGCGCGCCTCACGGCGGCCCGCTGGCGGGACACGAACGCGGTGTGCTTCGATCTCCAGGCCGATGCCGCCGGCGCGCCCGTGTCGGGGTACCTGGCCCGGCCCGCGGGCGCCATGCCGAAAAGCCTGCCGGCCATCCTCACCGTCCACGGCGCCGGGGTGCGCAGCGCGAACCTGTCAACCGCGGCGGCCTGGGCCGGCAGGGGCATGCTGGCGCTGGACCTCAACGCCCACGGGCTGCCCAACGGCATGTCCGAAAGCTATTACACCAACCTCGCCGCCACCACGTTGAAGGATTACCGCACGCGCGGTCGCGAGTCGCGCGACACGGTGTATTTTCGAGGCATGTTCCTGCGGCTCGTCCGGGCCATCGATTGCCTCACCGCCCAGCCGGAATGGGACGGGCGCACCCTCGTCGTCCACGGCAGCAGCCAGGGCGGCGCCCAGTCCATCGTCGCCGCCGGACTGGACCCGCGGGTGACGTTTTTTGCGGCCGGGGTGCCCGCGATGTGCGATCACACAGGCGTCGTGGCGGGCCGCGTCAACGGCTGGCCCAGGTTCCTCGCGAACCCCCCGGCACCGCCGGACACGAACGTCGTCCTGGCCGTGCGCTACTACGACGCCATGAACTTTGCCACGCGCGCCCGCTGTCCGGGAATGCTCACCGTCGGGTTCATCGACACGACCTGCCCGCCGACGAGCGTCTACGCGGCCTACAACGCGCTGCCCGGGACCAAATACATCTTCAACGACCCGCCCAGCACCCACACCGTGTCCGCGAGAGCGGGCGACGCCATGCGCCGTGCCATCCTGGCCCACGCCGAGGCGAGCCGCCAGGCCGCCTCCCGCCCCTGAGGCGGACACGGGCGGGGCTGAAGCCGCCCCCCCTCCACCGCTCCATCCCCCGGCGGCCCCGGGGCGGTCGTTGGCTGCCCGGCCGGCACCGGCTGGCGCCACTTGGTGCAGATCATCGCCGAGACACCCAACCGCCGCGTCGCATCCGCATCCGGCGCGCCGGCGATCCCGGTTCGGATTTGACGCGCACGAGGCATTCCGCAACTTTACCCGCTCATGAACACTGGCAGTCGAATCGGGCGCCGGAGTGGTCGTCGTCACCCACGACCACCGCGCCCTGGACGTGTTCGACCGGATTTACGAGATGGAAGACGGACAATTGCGCCCGTCCCATGTCGTGCCACCCAACCACCACGAAACCCCTGCTGACAGAAAAAACAACCCATGAAACCCCACGTCACCCGTCGAAACTTCCTCGCCACCGCCGGCGGCGCCGCCCTGGCCGCCACCGCACCCGCCGCCTTCGCCGCTCCGGCCGCAGGCCCGGCCGCGCCGATCAAACTCCTGGGCGTCGCCTGCAGCCCGCGCCCAGGCATGACCACCGCCAAGGCCGTGCAGGCCGCGCTCGACGCCGCCAGGGCGGTGGACGGGCGTATCCAAACCGAGCTGATCGACCTCGGCGGGCTCAAGATCGCCCCCTGGTCGCCCAAACCGCCGGAGGACGACATGAAGGATATCCTGCCGAAGCTCCAGGATCCGGCGGTCGCCGGGCTGATCCTCGGTTCGCCGTCCTACTTCCGGGCGATGAGCGCCTTGTGCAAGGCGTTCATCGAACGGTGCGCACCGCTGCGCGAGCCCGACATGGTGCTGGCCGGCAAACCGGTCGGGGCGGTGGCCGTGGGCGCCTTCCGCAACGGCGGCCAGGAACTGGTCATCGAGCAGATCCACACAGCCATGCTCTGCTTCGGCATGATCCCCGTCGGCGGCCATCCCCCCGCCTTTCAGGGCGCGACACTCCTCTCCGTCAAGGACAGCATCGCCCAGGACGACCTCGGCCTGAAGACCGCCGCCCAACTCGGCAAGCGCATCGGCGAACTCGCCCTGACCAAGACGCCCTGATACCTTCCCATTCCCCTCGGGGTCGGGGTCGGTATCGGTATCGGTATCGTTTCCATCCTCTCCATACTCGCCGCTGCCTCGCCGTCAGCACCTGGTCCGCCCTCATGTTCCGTCTCACGCTATTTGCGGCGCAGATGATCGTGATCATCCGTAGACCATTGCCGCAATACCCTCAAATCCGAAATCCGAAACAAATTCCAAATTCGAAGCCCAAAACCACACGCGCCTGGTTTCTCGGGGGGCAGGAACAGAAGACAAGGTCGGCTTCCCGCTTCGCGCTTCAAGCGAGGCGCAACGACCCCAAGGCCAGCCGGTCAAAGTTCCACGGCCAGTTCTCCAACCAGCGCTTCGCACGGGTCTGAGGCGCGCCTCGCTGGGTCGTGCTCCACCCTGGCCCGGCGAGCTTGCGACCCACGGCACGGCTTTCACCCCGTGCGCCCCGGGTTTTGGTCATTTGAAATTCGGATTTGTTTCGGATTTCGAGATTCGGATTTACTAGAATGTCGTCCTTAGCCAATGCGAGAAAACACCCCCTCATACTTCAGCATTTTCCCTGAAGCGTAACAGCCCTCACCCCGGCCGGGGGGAGAGGGAGCCCTCACCCCGGTCCTCTCCCGAGGGGAGAGGGAGAGCCACCGGACACGCCTGCACCAATCAAGCACGGCCGCAGACTGCGCCGCCGGCGCCGCCGCCGTCGTCGGCCCACAGACGGCCACGGGACCAGACGACGCCGTTGTCTGCGGGGTCGCGCGCGAAATGGGTTGACACGGGTTAGAACGAATGTACTAATCATACGTATGCATGAATCGGACCCGTCCCGTCCCGCCCGCCCGGGGGCCACCCGCGACCGGGTGCTCGACGCCGCCGAACGGCTGTTTGCCGAGCGCGGCGTCGACGCGGTGTCGATCCGCGACATCACGGGCGCGGCGGGCGCCAACCTCGGCGCCATCAACTACCACTTCGGCACCAAGGACAACCTCATCACGGCCGTGTTCGACCGCCGGATCGGACAGGTCTCCCAAGACCGGCTCCGCGCGCTGGACGCCGTCGAAAAGGCCGCGGCGGGCAGGCCGCCCACGCTCGAGGCGCTGCTGGAGGCGATGGTCCGCCCCGAGGTGGAGCGGACGATGGACGCCCAGCGCGGCGGTGTTGCGTTCGGCAAGCTGATGGCCCGCTGCCTCGTCGAGCCCAACCCGGCCGTGGAAACGGTGATGCGGCGTCGTGGGGAACCGGTGGTGAGGCGTTTTGACGGGGCGCTGATGCGGGTGATGCCGCAGCTGACGGCCGAGGACGTGTTCTGGCGGATGCACCTGCTGATGGGCGCGCTGCATCAATCCCTGCTGATGCTGGGCCGGAGGCTGCCTGGGGGAAGGACGTTGCGCATGGACCCCGAGACGTATGTCCGGCGGTTCGTGGCGTTCGCCGCCGCGGGGTTTCGGGCGGAACTGCCGCCGGCCTCGACACGGCGGCATCCTTGATCCATGAAGCGGCTGTTCCATCTCACGATCCTCCTCCTGAGCGGCCTGGGGGGGCTTGCCGGCTGCATCCGCGTCGGGCCGGATTACGCGCCGCCCCGGGCGGCCGCGCCGGCGGCGTGGAGCAGCCCGGCTGGCGGGGGGGTGTCGGCGGCGCCTGCCGACGCCGACCTGCTCGCGCGGTGGTGGATGGTGTTCGAGGATCCCGTCTTGTCGGACCTGATCGATCGGGCGCGCGCGGGCAACCTGGATTTGCGCCAGGCGGAGGCGCGCGTGCGGGAGGCGCGGGCGCAGCGGGGCATGGCGAGGGCCGGCCTGTTTCCGAGCCTGGGGGCGAGCGCTTCGGCCAGCCGTGCCAGGTCCAGCGAGGAGGCCGGCGGCGGGGCGACCAGCGAGTTTTACGCCGCGGGTTTCGATGCGAGCTGGGAGCTGGACGTGTTTGGCGGGAAGCGCCGGTCGCTCGAGGCGGCGACGGCCGGCTGGCAAGCCGCGGAGGAGAGCCTGCGCGACGTGCTGGTGAGCCTGCTGGCCGAGGTGGCCTTGAACTACGTCGAGATCCGCGAATACCAGGAGCTGGTTTCGATCACCGAATCGAACGTGCTCACCCGGCATGAGACCCACGACATCACCCGCTGGCGTCACGAGGCGGGGCTGACCACGCAGCTGGACGTCGACCAGGCGCGGCTGAGCCTGGAGCAGGCCCGGGCGCAGGTGCCCACGCTGCGCGTCGGCCTGCAGCAGGCCAAGCACCGGCTGGCCGTGCTGGCGGGCCAGCCGCCGGGCGCGTTGAACGCCCAACTCGCGCAGCCCCAACCGGTGCCCGGCACACCGCCCGAAGTCGCCGTCGGAGTCCCGGCGGATCTGCTGCGGCGGCGTCCGGACGTGCGGCGTGCGGAGCGGGCGCTGGCGGCGCAGACCGCTCAGATCGGCGTGGCCAAGGCCGCGTTGTATCCGAGCTTTTCCCTGCTGGGCAGCATCGGGCTGGAGTCCCTGGAGTCGGCCAGCCTTTTCACCGCCGGCGCGCGGGCGGCCCAGGGCGCGGCGAAGGCGGCGTGGACGCTCTTTGACGGGGGGAGCATCCGGCAGAACATCAGGGTGCAGACGGCGCGCCAGGAGGAGGCGTTGAGCGCTTACGAGGCGGCGGTCCTGGCGGCGCTTCGCGATGTCGAGGACGCCCTGGTGGCCTACGCCGGCGAGCAGATCCGCCAGCGCTCGCTTGCGGAAGCCGTGAGCGCCGGCCGCAGCGCTTTCGAGCTGGCGCGCGATCAATACAGCTCGGGCCTGGTCAGTTTCCAGGCGGTGCTGGACACCCAGCAGGCGTTGTTATCGGCCCAGGACCAGCTCGCCGCGAGCCGGGCGAAGGTCACGTCCAACCTGATCCGCCTCTACAAGGGGCTGGGAGGGGGCTGGACGCCCGTGTCTGCCGCCCCTGCGGCGGCCGCAGAAACCGTTTCCCCAACCGTCCCATGAGCGAATCCCCCCGACTTGAATCTGACGACGTTGCCCGCACCCTGGGTGTCGATTCCCCCGGCCCGCGCCGGCGCCGCTGGTGGCTTTGGGCGGGTGCGGCGCTGGTGTTGGGGGTCGTGTTGCTGCCGGCCCTGCGCAGGAAGGCGCCGGCGGCGGCGTATGTGACCGAGCCGGCGCGGCGGGGGAAGCTGGTGGTGACCGTGAGCGCCACGGGCACGCTGGAGCCGCTCAAGAAGGTGGACGTGGGCATCGAGGTGTCGGGCACGATCCAATCCGTGGAGGCGGACTACAACGGGGAGGTGAAGGTTGGCCAGGTGCTGGCCCGGCTGGACACGACCCGTCTCGAGGCCCAGGCCAAACAGAACGAGGCGGCGCTCGAATCCGCCCGCGCGAAGGTGCTTCAGGCTCAGGCGAGCGTTCAGGAAGCGGAGGCGCAGCTGGCGCGGCTGCGTCGCGTGCGCGAGTTGAGCGGCGGCAAGATGCCTTCGGAGAACGACCTGGACACCGCCAGGGCGAACCTGGCCCGGGCGAAGGCGGACGAGGCGAGTGCGAAGGCGGCGGTGGCGCAGGCGCAGGCCGCGTTGGAGGTGAACCAGACGGATTTGAAGAAGGCGGTGGTGGTCTCGCCGATCCGCGGCGTCGTGCTGCATCGCGCGGTCGAGCCGGGCCAGACGGTGGCGGCGTCGTTCAACACCCCCACGCTGTTCACGCTGGCGGAAGACCTCACCCAGATGGAGCTGCAGGTGGACGTCGACGAGGCCGACGTCGGCCAGGTGCGCGAGGGCCAGGAAGCCACCTTCACCGTGGACGCGTATCCCGACCGGGCCTTCCCGGCGCGCATCACGCAGGTCCGTTACGGGTCGGAGACGACGGACGGTGTGGTGACGTACAAGACGGTGTTGACGGTGGACAATTCGAGCCTGGCGCTGCGGCCGGGCATGACGGCCACGGCGGTGATCACCGTGAACACGCGGGACAACGCGCTGCTGGTGCCGAATGCGGCGCTGCGATTCGTTCCGGCAGGCCGGGCGTCTGCGGAGTCCGGGCGAGGGCGGGGGCTTGTGGGCATGCTGCTGCCCAGGCCGCCGCGGATGACGAGCACCCCGGTCCGGGAGCCGGACGCCCGGAAGAAGACCCAGCAGGTTTGGACGGTTCGGGACGGCGGGCTTGTCGCGCTGTCCGTGACGAAAGGGCTGAGCGACAACCTGCACACCGAAATTGTCAGCGGCCGGGTGGAGGAGGGAATGGAGCTGGTGACCGACGAGGTGAGCGCCTCGAAATGAACACGGCGCCATCCACGGCCGGGAACGGCGTGCCGCTGATCGAGCTGCGGGGCGTGACGAAGGTTTACGGCACCGGCAGCGCCGCGATGCCGGCGCTGCGGGGGGTGGACCTGCAGATCCGGGGCGGCGAGTTTGTCGCGGTCATGGGGGCGAGCGGTTCGGGCAAAAGCACCTGCATGAACATTCTCGGCTGTCTCGACACGCCCACGTCCGGGCAGTATCGATTCCAGGGGATCGAGGTGGGGGCGTTGACGCGCAACCAGCGGGCGTTGTTGCGGCGGCATTACCTGGGCTTTGTCTTTCAGAGTTTCAACCTGCTCAACCGCACCTCGGCTCTGGAGAATGTCGAGTTGCCCTTGATCTATCGTCACGCGGGCGCGCCGCGGCATGCGCGGGCGTTGCGGGCCTTGAGGCAGGTGGGGCTGACGGGCTGGGAGCATCACACGCCGGGCGAGCTTTCCGGCGGGCAGCAGCAACGCGTGGCCATTGCCCGGGCCGTGGTGACGCAGCCCCTGGTGCTGCTGGCCGACGAGCCGACGGGCAACCTCGACTCCGCCCGGAGCGTGGAGATCATGGAGTTGTTGAGGTCGCTGAACCGCGACGACGGCATCACGATCGTGATGGTGACGCATGAGCCGGACATGGCGGCCTACGCGAGGCGGATCGTGCATTTCCGGGACGGGCTGATCGAGAGGGACCATCCGGCGGGAGGGAAGGGCGCATGACGGCCATGCTCCTGAACGCCCTGCTGCTCGCCCTGCGCGAACTGCGCCGCAACGTCATGCGCTCCATCCTCACCATGCTCGGCATCATCATCGGCGTCGCGGCGGTCATCGTCCTGGTCACGCTGGGCAGCGGCGCGACGCGGAAGGTGACCGAACAAATCGCCAGCCTGGGGAGCAACCTCCTCATGCTCACCCCGGGCAAACGCATGGGGCCCGGCCAGAGTTCCGGGGGCGCCCCCTTCAAGCTGGCGGATGCCGAGGCCATCGCCCGGGAGGTTCCCGGGCTGGCGGCGGTTGCTCCGGTGTCCAGCCGTTCCGCCACCGCGATTTACGCCAGCGAGAACTGGTCCACCACGGTCACCGGGACCACGGACGAGTATTTTGGGTTGAGCAATCGGAGGATGCAGGAAGGGCGCGCCTTCACGGCGGGCGAAGCCCGCCTGGGGGCGTCGGTCTGCGTCATTGGAGAGACCGTGCGCGACAAGCTCTTCGGCCGCCACAGCCCGGTCGGCAGCCGGATCCGGCTGCAGAAGCTCTCGTGCGAAGTCATCGGCCTCATCCAGTCCAAAGGCCAGTCCTCCATGGGCCATGACCAGGATGACATCATCGTCGTCCCCCTCCGCACCTTCCAACGCCGGATCGCCGGAAATGACGACGTGAGCATGATCCAGGTTTCCGCCAGGGAGGGTGTCTCCACCGACCGGGTCAAGCGGGACCTCGGACGGCTCATGCGCGTCCGCCGCCATCTTTCGTCGAGCCAGGACGACAACTTCAACGTCATGGACATGAAGGAAATCGCGGCGATGCTGTCCGGGACGACGCGGATGATGACGATGCTGCTGGGCGCGGTGGCCGCGGTGAGCCTCCTGGTCGGCGGCATCGGCATCATGAACATCATGCTCGTCTCGGTCACGGAGCGGACCCGCGAGATTGGGACGCGTCTGGCCATCGGCGCGCTCGAGCGCGAAGTGCTCCTGCAGTTCCTGGTGGAGGCGGTGGTGCTGTCTTCCCTGGGCGGCCTGATCGGCATTGCCCTGGCCCTGGCCGCCTCGGCTTCCCTGGCCGGAGTCCTCCAGGTGCCCTTCGTCTTCAACGCCCCCATCGTCGTCGTCGGCTTCGCCTTCTCGGCGGTCGTCGGCGTCATCTTCGGCTACGTCCCGGCCCACAAGGCGGCCCGGCTCGACCCCATCGAGGCCCTGCGCCACGAGTAGCGCGGCCGGACCGCGCCCCGCCGGCACGGATGCCCGGGGTCATTTCGACTCCTGGGCCCGCTTGATGAGGTCGACGAGGGACGCCAGTTTGGAGTCCGGTTCCCGGAGCGCCTCGAGCTGCGAGGCGGAGTAGAGCGTGAGGAGGTAGTCGCGGACGGGGATGCGGCCTTCCCAGCACTGGTAGATCAGCCTGCAGGGAAGGTCGACGCTCTCCCGGGCGCAATAGGAGAGCGGCACCGGATGGCCCAGCCTGCGGCAGTAGATGGTCTGGTTGGGATCTGGCGGTGTCATGAGACCGTGATCATGCCGGGCCGGGGCCCCCGTGCCGGCGCACGGGGCCCGGGCCGGCTTCCGGAGGACCATGCGGTGTTGCGGCGGCGTCTGGCCGCCGGTTCACCACCTGCCGGTGCGAACCACCTTGGGCTTCGGGAGGCCATCGAGTTCCCGGAGGGCACTGCCCATCTCGCTGTCCGGCAGCACGTAGTTGGTGAGTTTGCCCCGGAAGTAATTGTCGTAACCGGTGAGGTCCATGAGGCCGTGGCCGGAGAAATTGAAGAGAATGACCTTTTCCTTGCCTTCCTCCTTGGCCTTGTTGGCTTCCTGGATCGTGGCGGCAATGGCGTGGCTGGTTTCGGGAGCGGGGATGATTCCCTCGGTCCGGGCGAAGAGCACGGCGGCCTCGTAGCATTCGATTTGGTCGATGGCGCGCGGGGTGGCGAGCCCCTCGATGATCGCCTGGCTGACCAGCGGCGCCATGCCGTGATACCGCAGGCCGCCCGCGTGGATCGGCGGCGGAATGAAGTCGTGGCCCAGCGAATGCATCGGCAGCAGCGGGGTCATCTTCGCCGTGTCGCCGTGGTCGTAGACAAACGGCCCCCGCGTCATCGTCGGGCAGGACGTCGGCTCGACGGGGATCACGTCGATGGCGGCCCCGTTGATCTTGTCGCAGACAAACGGAAACGCGATCCCGGCGAAGTTCGATCCGCCCCCCGCGCAGGCGATCACGGTATCGACCTTTTTGACGCCGATCTTCTCGAGTTGTTTCTTCGCCTCGAGGCCGATGATGGTCTGGTGGAGCATCACGTGGTTGAGCACGCTGCCCAGCGAGTAGCGGGTCTTGCCGGTGGCGTCGGTGACGGCGGCCTCGATGGCTTCGCTGATGGCGATGCCGAGCGAGCCCGGTGTATTGGGGTGCTGGGCCAGGATGTGGCGGCCGGCATTGGTTTCGGGGGAGGGACTTGCGATGCAGGTGGCGCCCCAGGTTTCCATCATGAGTTTCCGGAAGGGTTTCTGGTCGAAGCTGATGCGGACCATGAAGACCTTGCATTCCAGCCCGAGCAGCGCACATGCGAAGGCCAGCGCGCTTCCCCACTGGCCCGCGCCGGTCTCGGTGGTGATGTTCTTGATGCCGAACTGCTTGTTATACCAGGCTTGCGGCACCGCCGTGTTCGGCTTGTGACTGCCCGGAGGCGACACGCTCTCGTTCTTGTAGTAGATCTTCGCCGGCGTCCCCAGGGCCCGCTCCAGCGCATGGGCCCGGTGGAGCGGGGACGGCCGCCACTTGCACAAAATCCCCAGAACCTCCTCGGGGATGTCAATCCACCGCTGAGTGCTCACCTCCTGCTCGATGATGTTCATCGGAAACACCGGGGCCAGCATGTCGGGCGTGATGGGCGCCCCCCCCGGCCCGAGGGGCGGCTGCACGGGCGACGGCAGGTCCGCGGCGAGATTGTACCATTGGCGGGGCATTTCATCTTCGGTGAGGAACACTTTGGTTTGCATGCGATACTTGTGATGATGGGTGGATGGGCGGGGTTGCGTGGATGTCTATCTGGGTCTGTGTGTCTGTGGTTAGGATGCCGGCTGCCGGCGGAACACCTTCCTCAACGCGGAGCCTTCCTTGTGGAATTCCCGCGCGCCGCGCGTGATCTTGCACAGGCTGACCCCCAACTCGTGGGCGATCGTCCGCTGGCTCTTGCCTTCCGACAGCAACCGCACAATCTCCCATCGAAGGGACAGTTTCTCCGCCTCGCTTCGGGTCAACAGCTCCCGCAGCACGCGTTCCACCGCCCCGGGTCGACGCGTTCTGGCGAGCGTCCGGGCAATGTCAGCCATCCGGTCCACAGTGTTTCTATATGTAGAAACAGTTTCCCCGGCTTTGTCAAATGGAATCCGCCTTGGGCAGCGTTTTCAACCAGCGCCAGATCGTGGTGCGGTCCACGCCGAGGCGCCGGGCCGCCTCGGCGCGGTTCTGGCGGCACTCCGCCAGCACGCGCTCGAGCTCGTCCCGCCCCGGAGGCTCGGCCCGGTACCGCGCCGGCGCGGCCCCGCGCGGAACGGCGTGGGCCGGCGCCGCCTTGGGGCACAACTGTTCCCGGAGGTGCGTCAGGCGGATTTCCACCGGCAGGTCGAAGAGGCCGATCTCGGTGTTTGCGCAGGTGACGAAGGCGTGCTCGATGGCGTTTTCCAGCTGGCGCACGTTGCCGGGCCAGCAGAAATCCAGCAGGATCCGGCGGACGTCCCCGGACAGCTCCGCGATGGTCTTGCCGGTTTCGCGGTTGAAACGTTCCATGAAATGCCGGGCCAGCAGGAGGACGTCCGTGCCCCGCTCGCGCAGCGGCGGCAACTGGATGGGAAACACGTTGAGGCGGTAAAAGAAATCCGTCCGGAAGCGGCCCGCCTCCACCAGGCGCTGCAGGTCCCGATGCGTGGCCGCGATGATGCGGACATCGGTGTGGCGGGGTTTGTTTTCCCCGAGCCGTTCGAATTCGCGATGTTGCAGCACCCGCAGCAGTTTGACTTGCGTCAGCGGGCTCAAATCGCCGATCTCGTCGAGCATCAGCGTGCCTTGGTGGGCCATCTCAAAGCGCCCCGGCTTGTCCTTGGCGGCCCCGGTGAACGCCCCTTTGGCATGCCCGAACAGTTCGCTCTCCAGCAGGGTTTCCGGCAGCGCCGCGCAGTTCACCTTCACCAGGGGCTTGCGGCCGCGGCTGCTCCGCTCGTGAATCTCTTCCGCCACCACCTCCTTGCCCGTGCCAGTCTCCCCGAGAATCAGAATGGTCGCGTTCGACTCCGCCGCCAGCCGGATGCGCTCGCGCACCTCCAGCATCGGCGCGCTCTCGCCAATCAGCCTGTTGGCCTGAGGTTTCGCCGCCACCTGGGACCGCAACCGGGCCAGCCGACCCTCGAGCGCCTTCAGCAGCCTCAAATCGCTGAACATCAGCACGCTGCCCACCGGCCGGCCACCCGTGTCCACCAGCGTTCGCGTCGCTTTCAACAAGGGCACATGCCCGCCGTCGCGGCGCCTGATGCGACACTCCTCCAGCCGGGGAATGGCCGATGCCGGCCCCGCGAGAACCTCCGCTGAATCCACGAGGGAAGCGCAGTCCAGATCAAGAAAGTTGCTGTGCCGACCGACGGCCTCCGCGGCGGGGTAGCCCGTCAGAAGCTCCATCGTCCTGTTCCATACCTGGATCACCGACTGCGAGTCGGTGACCGTCAGACCCTGCGGAAGGCTTTCAACGATTGTCTGCCAATTCAAATCCATGATGCGACATGAGCCTACACGGGACGCCAACCCGCGTCGAGCACCCGGAGATCGGAGGATAGGGCTTTTCGCGGCCCAAATCCTCGCGGCTTGCGGGCATGCCTCACCTTCCTCGCCCGCCCCCTGTTGCGCTTCAGGGAAAATGCTGAAGTCTGAGAAGGTGTTTTCTTCTGTTGGCTGAGGAGGACCGTCCAGTCGATTCGAAAGCCGAAACAAATCCCGCTTGGCGACGCCTGCAACGGCATGGCACTCGTTGCACGCAACGTTGCTTACTGCGTTGCAGAAACGGCTGCAACAGCTTTTGTGTTACTGGGTCAGGCGACGTTGATCGAAGCTGATCGGGAATATTGAAATCTATTTCCTATTGCAGCCCAATAGCTTGTGTCTTTGACCCCAACACTGATCGGGCATTGTTCGAGGTTCTGGCACATGAGTTGCAATACGGGCGCAAACTTCGATACAGATATGAACATCGAACCGGATACGCATCGAATTGGCGAGCTTGGAGCTGCGGATTTCGACACGGTCATTGAGAACGGTGTCACGCTGGTGGATTTCTGGGCGCCTTGGTGTGGGCCGTGCCACATGCAGACACCCGTGTTGCAGCAGCTGGCCGGCCGGTTTGGCGGACGGGCGAGGATCGCCAAGGTGAACGTGGACGATCATCCGGAGCTGGCCAATCGCTTTCAGATCACCGGCATTCCCACCCTGCTCCTTTTCAAGCAGGGCCAGCCGATCCGCCAATTCGTCGGTGTTCAACCCGCGCCGGTGCTCATCGCCGCTCTCGAGTCTGTCATTTGAGTCCATGGCCCCCCATCCCCACATCTCCAATCCTTATGAGTGAGAACCTCAGCGAACTCGTTGCCGCCAAGGTGGCTGACGCCCGTGGCAGTGCCTGCCCGGGCCCGCTCCTGGAGGCCAAAAAGGCGATCGGCGGCGTGCCGGTCGGCCAGGTCGTCGAAGTCCAATCCAACGATCCCGGCTCGCGCAACGATCTCCCCACCTGGGCCCAGCGCGTCGGCCATGAATACCTTGGCCGGCTCGAGGCCGACGGTTACGACCGTCATTTCGTGCGGCGCAAGAAGTAAGACGTGAGATGCCGTTCGAGCCGCAGTCCACTTGAGGTGCCCGACGCCGACCCCGGCGGGGGCTGGCGTCGCCGTGCGCTTCCCTTTTCCGGACGTTGATGAGTTCCGATTATCAGCCCAGGATTCTCGTGCTGGCGACCCTCGCCTGCGCCTACCCGGGTGCGGACGCCGTGGGACAGGCCCATCTGGAATACCCGTCGAACATCAACATTCTCCGCGTTCCGGCGCCTGTGGTGTTTCCCGAGGATTTTTACCTGCACTCGTTCGCGAAGGGCGTGGACGGCATCCTGGTGACCGGCTGCGGCACGGATTGTCCCTTCGAGGGGGTTTACCCCAAGCTGTCGCGGCGGATCGACCGGATCGTGCAGCGGATGAAGGCGGGGGGCCTGGAAATTGAGCGGTTGCGGCTGACGGCGATTTGCACGGTGTGCATCAAGGCGTTTCTCAAGGAGGTCAACCAGATGAACGACAAACTGCGCGCGCTTGGTCCGGTGAAGACGGAGGCGGCCGCCGCGTTATGGCGGCAATCGCTGGCCGATTTGCGGGTCGCCGCCGGGCTGCCGGCGCAAGCCTCCTAACGTCATGGACGATCCGCGCCCCTCTCCCTCGCCTGTGGACGTCGTCGTGGTCGGCGGCGGCATTGCCGGTCTCGAAGCGGCGCTGGACCTGGCCGATCAGGATTACGCGGTTCTGCTGGTCGAGCGCGAGTCCAGCATTGGCGGGAAGATGATCGCGTTGAGCAAGACGTTCCCCACGCTGGATTGCTCGAGCTGCATCACCACGCCGAAAATGTCCGCCGCGTTCCATCATCCGCGCATCAGGATTCTGACCTCGACCGAGTTGGAGCGGGTCGAGGCGCGCGCGGGTTCGCGGCGTGTGCATCTGCGCAGGAAACCGACCTATGTGGACAACGGGTTGTGCATCGGCTGCCGCCTTTGCGAGTATGCCTGCCCGGTGGAGTTTCCGGATCCGTTCGAGGAGGGGCTGGGCGCCCAGCGGGCGATCGCGGTTCCGTTCAGCAACGCGCTGCCCCAGAAGGCGGTCCTGGACGCCCGGCATTGCATCGCGTGCGGCGCCTGCGTCAAGGCGTGCCCCACGGACGCCATCCGGTTCGACCAGCAGGAGGAGCGGTTCACCGTCGAGGCGGGCGCGGTGATTCTCGCGACGGGGTTCGGGTTGAACGCGCTTGGGCTGAAGCCGGAGTATCACGCCTCGCAATCGCTGAACATCATTTCCCCGATGCAGCTCGAGCGGCTGCTCGCGCCTCACGGCCCTTACGGACGCGTGTTGCGGCCCTCGGACGGCAAGGTGCCGGGCAGTGTGGCGTTTGTGCTTTGCGCGGGTTCGCGGGACCTGAGTCTCGGGGTGCCGTATTGTTCCCGGATTTGCTGCATGTATTCGATCAAGGAGGCGATGTTGCTTTCGGGGGCGCTGCCGGTGGCGGATCTGACGGTCTACTACATGGACATCCGGGCGTTCGGCAAGGGGCACGAGCAGTTCTATCAGAACGCGAAGGCCATGGGGATCAACTTTGTCAAAGGCAAAGTGGCCCGGATCGACCCGGTGGATCACGATGACCTGTCCTTGCGGGTGGAATTGGAGGAGGAGGGCGGCCGCGTCGAGGAACGCCGTCACGACCTGGTCGTCCTGGCGCAGGGTGCCATCCCGGTGCTCGAGCCTGCCACCGCGCTGGGCGTGCCCGCCGCCCCGGACGGCTTTTTGAATCAGCCCGACACGGTCCGCATCACCTGCACCGACATCGAGGGCGTGTTCGCCGCCGGCGCGGCGCTGGGTCCGAAGGACATCGTGGACAGCATTCTCGAGGCCGGCGCCGCCGCGATGGAAGCCGCCCGGTTTCTCGCGGCGCGCGCGCCGGCGTCGTCCGCGGCGGGCAAGTCGACGGCCAGCCCTCCGTCCGTTCACGCATGAGTCGCTCCTCTGCCCAACCCGATTCCGGCCCTGCGTCTCCGCGCATTGGGGTGTATGTGTGCCAATGCGGCGGCAATATCAGCGACGTGGTGGACACGGCGACGGTGGCGAAGACGGCCGCGTTGATTCCGGGGGTGGCGTTATCGAAGGTGCATGCGTTCATGTGTTCGGAGCCGGGCCAGGCGATGATCGCGGAGGACATCAGGAACGAGCACCTCAATCGCGTCGTGGTCGCGTCCTGCTCTCCGTTTCTGCACGAGCTGACCTTTCGCACCGCGGTTCATCGCGGGGGGCTGAACCCGTACCTTTACGAGCATGTCAACATCCGGGAGCAGGTCAGCTGGGCGCACCACGGCGATCCGGCGGGGGCGACGGTGAAGGCGATCCGGCTGGTGGCCGCGGCTGTGCACCGGCTCCGGCACGTCGAGCCGCTCGAGGAAATCCGCCTGCCAAATCACCGCCGGGCGCTGGTCATTGGCGGCGGCATTGCCGGGATGAAAGCCGCCGGCGACCTGGCCGGCAAGGGGCTGGATGTGGTGCTGGTGGAACAAAGCGCGACCCTCGGCGGCCGGGTGAACGAGTTGTCCACGCTCTTTCCCGCCGAGGAAAGCGCGGCGCCCCTGGTGCGGCGGCTCAACGACGACCTCCAAGCTCATCCCCGGGTCGTCGTCCTGACGGAGACCGTGGTGAAGGCGGTGTCGGGGTTCATGGGCAATTACGACGTCATGGTGGGCCCTGCGCCGGCCGCGGCCGGTGCCGCCTCCGGGGCGGACCCGCAGGAGGGACGCCATCTGACGGTCGGCACGATTATTGTGGCGACCGGTTACGATTACTACCGGCCGGCGGAGGGCGAATACGGTTTTCAGCGGCATCCCCAGGTCATCCCCATGCCCGAGTTCATCACCCTGCTGGCGCGGGCTTCGGGTGAAACGCTCGAGTGGCAGGGCCGCCCCGTGCGGCGGCTTGGCTTCATGCATTGCGTGGGCAGCCGCCAGATCGAGGGCGTCCACCCGCCTCAGCCCGATGGCAGGGTCAACGACTACTGCTCCCGCGTCTGTTGCACCACCGCCCTGCACCAGGCTCTCGCCGCCAAACGCCGCTTCCCCCGCATGGCTGTGTTCGATTTCCACCAGGACATCCGCACCTACGGCCGCGGACACGAAGATTATTACCTGCGGGCCTCGCAGGCCGGCATCATGTTCTTCCGCTTCCACGGGGACGACCCCCCGGTGGTCGAGCCCGGGTCGAACGGGACGCCGATTCAGGTCCGGTTGAAGGACTGGCTGACATGGGGGGAGGAGGTGGTGGCGCCGCTCGATTTGCTGGTGCTGGCGGTGGGCATGACGCCGCGGGACAACCGGGGCCTGGTCAGCCTGCTGAAACTCCCGGTCGGCGCCGACCGCTTTCTCCAGGAAGTGCACCCCAAGCTGCGCCCGGTGGAAACCGCCGTGAACGGCATCCTCCTGGCGGGCACGGCCCAGGCGCCCATGGCCATCGACGAGACGCTCGCCTCGGCTTCGGCGGCCGCGGCCAAAGCCGCGGTGCTGCTCGCGCATGACGAGGTGCACCTGGAGCCGTTCAAAGCCCGCGTCGACCCCGAAAAATGCGTCGGGTGCGGGGTGTGCTTTGCACAGTGCGCCTACGACGGCGCCCTGGTCCGCGAGGAAGGGCAGCGCGAGGGCGCGCCCATCACCCGGGCGAAGGTGAATCCGGGCCTGTGTGTGGGGTGCGGCGCGTGTGTGGCCGTGTGTCCCACGCGCGCGATTGATCTCCAAGGATGGACTCTCAACCAGTTCGAGGCGATGGTGGACGGCCTCCTGTCCGCTCCGCAGCCCGTCGCCGCGACGAATTCCAACCCTGTGTCTGATGGCCGCACTCACTGAAGCCCACAAAGCCGCGCTCAAGCGCTTCCGGGAACTGCGCAAGCAGAAGGGCGGGGACCCGGGCAAAGCCGCGGCTCAGTTCCGCCAGGAGCGCAAAGCCGTGGAATCGGCCTTGAAACGCGGGCCGGCGACCGTGCCGGAACTGGCCCGGGCCAGCGGCCTGCCCGCCCACAAGGTGCTGTGGCACCTGGCCGGCATGCGCAAGTATGGAACGGCCCAGGAAACCGCCCAGGACGGGGACTACCCAAAATACGCGTCGACCCTGTCCCCCGCCGAGGCGCCGGCGCCGGCGCCGGCTCAACCCTGAAGGATCGTTGCATGGCCCACGTGGTAAATCCCGATTTAGTCCAGGACCTCAAAGCCTTCGGCGCGCGGGACATCGAGGCATGCTTCAACTGCGGCACCTGCACCGCGATTTGTCCGCTGTCCAAGGACGGCGTCGTCTTCCCCCGACGGATCATCCGCTACGTCCAAACCGGCATGGAACACCGCCTGCTGTGCTCCCTGGAACCGTGGTTGTGCTACTACTGCGGCGAGTGCTCCGAAACCTGTCCGCGAAACGCGCAGCCCGGCGAGCTGATGATGGCTGCGCGGCGTTATTTGACCGCGGCGTATGACTGGACGGGTTTGGGACGGCGGCTTTACCTGGACGTGCGGGTGGAGTTGGGCGCCATTCTGGGGCTGGCCGCGCTGGTGGTCGCGTTGTTCGTCTTGCTGGGCGGCCCCATGACGACCGAGTTGACGCCCGAAGGGGGGGTGCAGCTGAACACCTTTGCGCCCGCCCACGTCATCGAACTGCTGGACTGGGCGGTGGGCGGGGTGCTGGCGGTTCTTCTGCTCTCCAATGTCTGGCGCATGCACCGTTGGATCGTGGGGGGCGAAACCGGTTTGAAGGTGCCTTTGGGCGCCTACGCGCGCGGACTCTCCACGTTGTTGATCCACTTCTTCACGCAGAAACAATGGCTGGGCTGCACCCCGGGCCTCACCCGCATCACGACCACCCGCTGGTTCAAACATTTCTGCATCTTCGCGGGCTACGTCACTATGTTCGTGCTGATCGTGATGTTTCTGCGGTGGTTCCAGACCGACGCGGTGCACCCGGTCTGGCATCCGCAGCGGTGGGTGGGCTACATGGCGACGGGAGGCTTGCTCTACGGGGTGAGCAACGCGCTGATCGGCCGCTGGCGCAGGCGCGAAGAACTGCACAAACACTCCCACCCGAGCGACTGGATCTTCCTGGTGCTGCTGTGGCTGACCACCGTGACGGGAATCCTGGTCCACATCTTCCGCATCCACGGCCTGCCCCACGCCACTTACATCACCTACGTGATCCACCTGGCCGTGCTCGTGCCCATGCTGGTCATTGAGGTGCCTTTCAGCAAATGGGCGCACCTGGCCTACCGCCCCGTCGCCATCTACCTCCAGCAGGTGGTGCAACAGGCGCGGGCCGCCCAGGCCGCTAACCCCAGCCCGCAACCCCAGCCCGCCTGAGCCGTGAGTCGCGTCCTTTGTCCCATGCGCACCGCACGTGGCTCACGCCACGCATGCCGCCCGCCGCGATCTTGAGCTGCCGCCCCCGATGAACACGGAATTGCCCAACCCCGACACGGCGCCCACGCCCGCGGAAGCCCCCGCCGACCGGGTGAGCATCATCCTGTTTTCCGGGGATCTCGACAAGGCGCTTGCCGCGTTTGTGATCGCCAACGGGGCGCTGGCGATGGACATGAGGGTGACGATGTTCTTCGCCTTTTGGGGGTTGAACGTATTGCGCAAGGAACACGGGGCGCCGTGCAAGAAGGACCTGCTGGCCAGGATGTTCGGCTGGATGATGCCCAGGGGCCCGGCGAACATGCGGCTTTCCAAAATGCACTTTGGCGGCCTGGGCACGACCATGATGAAGCACGTGATGAAGAAGAAAAACGTCTACGGCCTGCCCCAGTTGGTCGAGACGGCCCGGAAAAACGGCGCCCGGCTGATCGCCTGCACCATGTCCATGGACGTCATGGGACTGGCACACACCGAATTGCTCGACGGCGTCGAGCCCGGCGGCGTCGCCACCTTCCTGGCCGAAGCCGCGCGATCCAAAACCACCCTGTTCATATAACCCCACTCCCATGCCCAACGAACCCACCCCCAGAAAAATGGCACTCGTCTGCAACCACGCGGAGGCCAGCAGCGTCATGCCCACCCTCATCATGGCCTCCTCCGGCCTGAGCCTGGATTACGAACTCTTCATCTTCGTCTGCCCCGCCGCCTCGTCGATGCTGCTCAAAGGGGAGTTGGAAAAACTCCGGGGGCGCAAGGGAATGCCCGACCCGGTCAAGCTCTACGACGACATCCGGGAGCTGGGCGGCCGGGTCATTTTGTGCGAACTGGCGCTGGAGGCCAGGGATATCAAAACCGAGGACCTTCGGGAAGGAGTCGAAATCATGAAGGCTCCCTCCTTCCTCATGGCCGCCGAGGGGGCCACGTTGACCTTCGCCTTTTAGGCAACCCGCCTCGCTATGTACTGCAATCAATGTCAGGAAGCCGCCAGGAACGTCGCCTGCACCACCCGGGGCGTCTGCGGCAAACGGGAATCCACCGCCGTCCTGCAGGATGCCCTCGTGTTCGCGCTCCGAGGTCTGGCCTATTTCGGCGACCAGGCGGCCATGCTCGGACTGCCCGTCCGGGAGCACGGCCTGTTCGTCGCCCAGGCCCTCTTCGCCACCATCACCAACGCCAATTTCGACGACGACCGCTTTGTCGCCTTGATCCGCGAAGCCCTCCAACGCCGCGACGCGCTGAAACGCGAGTTCCTCGCCGCCTACCGCGCACACCAGGGCCGCGATTTCGCGGAGGCGCTTCCCGAGCACGCCACATGGAACGCCGCCGGCACCGAGGCATTCCTGGCCAAGGGCGAGAGCGTTTCCCCGCTGGCGACCGCCGATCCCAACATTCGCGCGCTGCGCATGCTGATTCTCAATGGCCTGCGGGGGTTGTCGGCCTATGTCGATCACGCCGCCATCCTGGGTTACGAGGACGATGACATCTGCCGGTTCCTCCTGCACGCCATGATGGCCGGCGCGTAGTAGCGTCATGCGCCGTGGAACCCCTAAAAGGTCATCGGCCGCGCCCCCCAGGCATCCCCGCCCCACCTCATATCACCGCGTCCATGAACGCCTGTGAAATGCCGCTGCAAAACGCCGGCCGCGAGGAAATCCAGCACATCCTCGCCACCGCCAGGACCGTCGCCATCGTTGGCTTGTCCAATAAACCCCATCGGGACAGCTACCAGGTGGGCGCCTACCTGCAGCAGCACGGCTACACAGTCATTCCCGTGACCCCAAAATCCATCGAGATTCTCGGCGAGAAAACCTACCCCAGCCTCCAGGAGGTTCCCGGCACGGTCGATATCGTGAACATCTTCCGGAAACCGGAAGCGGTCCCGGAAATCGTGGATGCCGCCATCGGCATTGGCGCCAAGGCGGTGTGGATGCAACTGGGGATTGTCCACAATGCCGCGGCGGACCGGGCGCGGGCGGCTGGACTGAAGGTCGTGATGAGCCGCTGTATCATGGTCGAACACCGTCGGGTGCACCCCGCGCCTGCAGACGCAGGCGCCACGGTCAAGCCCCATCAACCCAACTGAACACTCCCCCTCCAACACTCCCCTGAACACGAACGCCATGCCCACCCTCCCCGAAACCGGGCTCGCCTTCCGCATCATGACCCCCAAGACACGCGCGCTTTGGGTGCTTGCGGGTTTGGGGGCAGCGCTGTGTCTGACGGGTGTGGCGGGGGTGCTGTTGATGCCGCGTTTGATGTTGCGCGAACAGCGTAGCCCGTACAACCTGTTACAGACCGTGCAGCGCATCACCACGAATGCGGTGACGCAGGGTTGGACGGTGTCCAGTGTGGTGCCGTTGGACGAGTCGATAAGAAAACACGGCGGCGGTCAGGTGCGCCCGGTGCGGCTGGTGAACCTGTGCCAGGCCCATCACGCCGCCACGATCCTCAACGAGGACAAGGCACGCATCGTGTCCGTCATGATGCCCTGCACGATTGCCGTCTACGAAAAGGCGGACGGCAAGGTTTATGTGGGCACGATGAACGCCGGGCTGCTGGGCCGGATGTTCGGCGGTGTGGTGGCGGCAATCATGGGCGGCCCCGTGGCGCGCGAGCAGCGGCAGTTTGTCGGGTTCTGCTCGCCATGAAACACATGGGAATGGAGCAATCTATGCCTATCTACGAATACCAATGCACTCAATGCGGAAAAACCTTCGAGCACCTGACGCGCACCGCGTCGGAACCGGCGCCCCAATGTCCGAAGTGCGGCGCCAAACGCCCCAGGAAACTGGTTTCGGCCTTTAACGCCAACGCCGCCGGCGCCTCAACCGGTTCCTCCTGCCCGACGGGCAGCTGCTGCACCACGGGCACCTGCGGACTGCCGTGACCGGATGCGAAGCGCCCTCGACTGCATTCCGTGCTTCGTGGCGCAGGCGCTGAACGTCGCGCGGCTGGCCACGCCCGACGAGAAGGTACAGGAGCGGATGTTGCGCGAGGTGCTCCGGCGCGCGAGCCAGGTCGACCTCACGCAAACGCCCGCGCGCTTCGGCGCGGGCATCTACCGGATGCTTCGCGAGCTGACGGGGCAGTCGGATCCCTACGCGGCCATCAAACAGGAATCCAACCGGCTGGCCTTGGCGATGTTGCCCGCCTGGCGCAAGCGCTTGCAAACCGCGGACAACCCCCGCCACGCCGCCGTTCAACTCGCCATCGCCGCCAATGTCATCGATTTTGGCGTCAAAGGCGACCTCACCGCGCCGCAAATTCCCGCCGCCCTGGAACAATCCTTCGCCGCCCCGCTGCAGGGCAGCGTCGACAACCTCTTCGCGGCGGCCGAACGCGCCCCGGACATCCTGTTTCTGGCCGACAACGCCGGCGAACTGGTCTTTGACCGGCTCCTCATCGAAACATTGCCGCACGACAAAATCACCCTCGTCGTCAAAGGCGGGCCCGCCATCAACGACGCGCTGCGCGCGGACGCGGAGGCGGCGGGCCTCGACCGTCTCGTGCCGGTCACGGACACCGGCACCGACGGGCCCGGCGTGGTGCTGGAGAGTTGCTCGGCGGAGTTCCGCGAACGGTTCGCGCGCGCCCGCCTGGTGATCGCCAAGGGCCAGGCCAACTTCGAGTCGCTGGACGGCTGCGCCCAAGACGTGTTTTTTCTGTTCAAGGTCAAGTGCGCAGTCGTCGCACGGCACATCGGCCGCCCGATCGGAAGCCTGGTGGTGCACCGCAATGTGCCTGCCGAAAACAGCGAACCCGCGCCCCCGCAAGAGCCGGCCCCATGACGCCGCTCCCCATGAACCGCGCATAGGCTGCCGAAGGGCCCAATTGAAAATTTTCAATTCCTCATTTCCAATTCTCAATTGTGCCATATCGACGGCGGTTCATGGACGACAATGCGCGCTTGGAGAGCGTCTGCACTTCCCATGAACCCTGAAAACCTCCCAGCCCCCGCGCGTCGAGGAGGCGTCAAGCGGTCCCGCTCGATGCGGGACCGCTTCAGGCACCGAAGGCTCCAGGACTCGACGCGCATGCGAGGCAGGAGATGTCCCCCACCCGTGACCGGCGACAAGCAAAAGACCCCGCCTCATCGCCCCCGGAACGACCGCCCCGATCCGGCCGTCTACGTGGACGGCCTGTTCGTCTTCAAAAGCCGCAACCGCCAGGCTCGGCACGCCGGCCAGTCCAACGGCCATTCGTGGTGTCACATGTGGAGCGACGATCTCCAAGCCCTGCATGCCATGGCCAGAAACCTGGGCATGCGGCGCAAATGGTTCCAAAACAGGCCCGGGTTTCCCCACTACGATCTTCCACCGTTCCGTCGCGCCGCCGCATTGTCGCTGGGCGCCATCGAACGCTCGCTGAAGAACTGGCTCCGCGCCAAACGGCCGCCTCAGGCGCCGCGGAAAAGCCCGGCAACTCACCCGGCAAAAACCGAAAGCCGCCCCGGCAATTCGGGGCGGCCTTGAAACCAACCAGCGTGCGGCCTCCGCCAGACGGCGGCGCAGGTGACGCCGCGGCGCGAAGGACAATTGCCTATCGGCGGCGTTTTTTCCCGGCTTTCGTGACCGGCTTGCGAACAACCTTCCGAGCGGCCTTGCGAACAACCTTCCGAGCGGCCTTGCGAACAACCTTCCGAGCGGCCTTGCGAACAACCTT
>JAFGQR010000186.1 GCA_016935555.1 Verrucomicrobiota bacterium | reverse complement strand
TCAACGCTCAACGCTCAACGCTCAACGCTCAACGCTCAACGCCCAACGCTCAACGCTCAACGCTCAACGCTCAACGCTCAACGCCCAACGCTCAACGCCCAACGCTCAACGCCCAACGCCCAACGCTCAACGCTCAACGCTCAACGCCCAACGCTCAACGCCCAAGGCTCAACGCCCATATCCAACATCCAGGTGGCGCCTCCAGCGCCTGGATTCGTACACCTCGGCCCGTTCGCCCGGCTGGCGTTCGACCAGCACCGCGGTTCGAGCAGTGGCTTCAATCAATGCAAGCCCCGCCTCGGGTCCCAACACGCTGACCGCGGTGGCCAGGCCGTCGGCCGTCATCGCATCCGGCGCAATCACGGTCACCAGGCTGCAATCTGTCAGGCCAATCCCTGTGCGCGGGTTCACGATGTGGGAGTATCGCACCCCGGCGATCTTGACATGCTGGAAGGCGTCCCCGGAGGTGGCCAGGCCGCACCGGCGCAGCACCGCAAAACGAACCGGCCGCCCGCCCGCCGGCTCCAGGGGCGCTATCTCAATCCGCCAGCCGCGCTTCCCGGGAGGCGCGTCGCCCAGCGCCATGTCGCCGCCGCAGTGAATCATTGCCCGGGGCAGGCCCCGTCGGCGCAGCACGTCCAGCGCCGCGTCCAGCGCCCGGCCTTTGGCCACCGCGCCCAGGTCCAGCCGCATGTAGGGCACCTCCAAGCGCGCCGTCCGCCGGCGCGAATCGAGGTGCAGTTTGGTGTGCCCCACCGCTTCGCACGCCGTCGCCAACGACTGTGGAGACGGGAGGTGTCGCGTGCGCCGCGCTTTGCGCCACAGGCTGATGCAGGGGCCGGCCGTGATGTCGAATGCGCCTCCGGTGCGCCGGGCCAGCGCTTGCGCCCAATCCAGCACCCGCCACAGCTCGTCGCTCACCGGCACCGCCATGTCTTGCCCCGCCGTCTGCGACAACCGGCTCAGTTCACTGTCCGTGTCGTAGTCGCTGAAGATCGCGTCGAGTGCCGCCACGCGGCCAAACGCCGATGCTGCGCCGGCTTCGGCCGCCGCCCGCCCGGGCGCGTAGACCACGATGCGGAATGGCATGCCCATCTGCGCCTCGGTAAACTCGAACCGGGAGAGCGGTGGCTCAGGACAGCGCCCGTGGCGGGCGGCGCAGCCCCCGCCCCATGCCATCGCCGCCAGCAAACCGCATGAGGTCATCGCCCGCCATGAACCGAATCGCCGCCGCACGCCGGCAGCTTAACGGTGTCGGCGATCGGCGTGCAATCCGAAGCCGCCGCGCGCGGTTGAGGCGTGCCTCCCTCAGGGTTCGGGTTTGCAGAGCTGGAAGTCCAGGTTGGCGCAGCGCATGAGGGGGAGTTTGGGCTCGACGGAGTCTCGCCCTACCCGAGTTGGCGTGCCGTCAGCGTGTGGCGGCGCGGTTCATGGCGAGTTGCTTCGCCAACATTGGCCCGCATCCATCCCAGGAACCTGGAAGACGACGCGATCCCCCGCGGAACTCAAGGCGCCACCCGGCCGGTGAGGCGGTTTACTTTGCCCCGGGGGCGGGTTTGGCGGCCGGCGCTGGGGCGTTCGTCGCCTTGGCGGGCACGGGGGCGTTGGTGGACTTGGGTGTTTCGGGGAAAGGCACCGGCTCGATGTTCACCGCAGGTGTGACCGTTTCCTTGGGTGGCGGGGGAGCCACCTTGGCATCGATCTTGGGGGCGGACGCGGGAGCCGTTGCGCGTGGGCCCGCAGGTGCGGGGGCATTGGTGGTGGGGACGGGCGGCAGGCCGGGCGACGCACTGGGAGGCGGGGCGGGTGGGGAGGTCACGGGAGCGGCTGGAGATGGGGCCGGCGTGGGAGTCGCGGCGGTGGGGGTGCCGGTTTTGGGTTCGTCCTTCTTGTCGTCGGGTTTCTTTTCGGCGAGCAATTCGCCTCGGGTCTTGAGGAAGGGATCGATGGTGTATTTGGAGACGAGGTAGACCCATTTCTCGCTGGCCTGCTCGGTCTTCAGTTTGTCCTCGAGCTTCTTGAGGTTCTCGGCAAATTCCTTGTCCTTCTTTTCCTTGTCTTCGGGTTTTTCGTCGGCGGGCGGGGTGCGTTCCTTGGGGAAGCTGCCGGCGACGGCGAGCTGGAGGTGGTAGTTGTCGTCGTCGGTTTTGTTGCCGATTTTGAACGTGTAGGTGAAGTGGTCGAAGGTTTCGATCGTGGCCAGCAGCGGTTTGTCGAGGCCGGTTTCGGCGGGGGCGTCGTTGGTGGCGACGTCGTTGAAGGAGGGGTAGGACATGGCGCTGGTGACGCTGGAACTCTTGGTGGAGTCCAAGTCCTCGCCGGGTTTTGGGTCCGCCAGCTTCCAGGTGGCGGTCTCGGAATCGCGGGTGAGTTTGAAGTTGTTGGCGGCGTTGGTGGAGACGACCGCGATGGACTTGGCTTTTTCGATTTTAAACCAGTCTTTGCTGATCCAGTTTTGGGCGCGCGGTTCGGCCTGGGAGAGCGGGTCGGAAACGAGGGCGACGGTTTCGATGCGGTTATCGACCATGACATAGCGGCCGTCGGGCCAGGAGGAATCCATGCCCATGCCCATGGGCGATTCGCCGGTGGACTCGCGCATGTGTTGGGCACCGAGCAGCAGCGTCTTGGTGGTTTTGCCCGAGCTGTCTTTGAGTTCGATGAGCGTGCCGGGGCCTTTGGCCGGGGCCACGAGTTGGAGGGGGGCGAGGCGGGAGGGGCCGACGCGGACGGGTTTGGTGATTTTGAGTTCCCAGAGTTTGGCGAGGAAATCCTTGAGGGAGCCGAAGTTGGCGGGGTAGCCGTTGCGTTCGGCGACGGTCCACGTGTCACCCGTCTTGGCGAGGTTGACGGCGTTGGAGCTGCTCTGGATGCGGACGGCGGCGACGGTGTTGATGTCGTAATCCTTGAGGAGTTTCTCGCCCATTTGCGGGTCGCGCTCGGTGAAGGAGGATTGGCGGTTGCGCAGGACGTAGAGGCCCGCGCCGCCAAGGACCAGGGCCAGGATGATGATCAGCGTCAGTTGATTCTTGTTCATGGGTCTCTTGCTTCGGTTGGCTTCAGTCGCATCAGTCAAACGCGGAGGCTGCCCCGGGCGCGGGAAGACGCGGACCGCCGGGCGCGGCCGCGGTCAACGGGCTGCGCTCTTTCGTCTGCGGATGAAGGCGAGCACGACTCCGGCGATGGAGACGATGATGGGCATGCCGGCGATGTTGGCCCATTTGAGCCGGTTCTGGAGGGATTCCTCGTCCCGGCGCAGCTTCTTGCGCTCCTCGCGCAGGGCGCGGTTGGCGTCGGTTTGTTTCTGCTGGAGCTTGGCAAGTTCGGCTTGGGCCTCGGGCGACAGGATGAAGCGCTGGTTGCCTTCCTTCTTGCTTTGGATTTCGCTGATTTTCTGCTGCGCTTCCTGCACTTCCTTTTCGAAACCGCTGATCCGGTCCTGGTATCTCTTTTGGGCCTCGGCGCGCATGTCCTCGACGACGGTGAACGGGCGGCGGATGCTGGCGCGGCTGCGGGCGCCGATGAGGTTGCTGTCGCCGGCCATCTGTTCGGTGATGCTTTGGACAAAGGCGAGGTTGCCGTTGAACGGCTGCGCAATCCCGAAGAACGGCAGCTTGCGCACCGAGAAGTTGTCGAAAAGCATGTCGGCATCCCCAATCAAATACACCACGTTCTCCGCTTTCGATTCCTTCAAGTCCTCCCGGGCCGGCTCCTCCTTTTTCGCGTCCTCGTCCTTGTCGTCGCTCTTGGGGTCGGCCGGCTTGCCTTCGGGGAAGGCGGTTTTGAACTTGCCGGTGATGCGGACGGCCAGGGCCATTTCCTTGCCGCTGGGAGAAAAGTCGGTGACGATTTTCTGGCCGCCGCCCTGGGCCATGAAGGTGTCGACGGTTTGGGAGTTGGTGGTCGAGTGGAGCAGGGATTCGAGCTTGAGACCGGTGACGGGAGTGCCGGTGAAGGCGCCGGCGGAGGGCATGAGAATGTTGTCGAACTGGCTGATGATGGCGTCGTTGCGGTCAATGCCCTTGGGGTTCAGGAAAAGCCAGGTCGGCTCGATCCGCCGCCGGCCGTCTCCGCCCGCAAGATCGCTTTTCATGAAACTGAGGTCGGCCACGACCTTGCCGCTCTCGAAATCGAGGCCCCAGGCCTTGATGAGCTTGGGCAACGAACTGCCGTTGCCCATGCTGATCCCCATGGGGCCGGGATTGGAGCTGTCCACAAGGCACAAGGGATCCACAAAGGCAATGAGCTTGCCGCCGCGCAGGATGAACTGGTCGATGGCAAACTGCGCTTTCTCGGAGATTTCCTTGGGATGAATGACCAGCAGCACCCGGATGTTGTCCGGGATCGATTCGACGTCCATGCCGACGCTTTCAACGGTGAAATCGCGCTTGAGTTCGTTGTAAACCACCCACGGCTCCTGGCCGCGCTGGCCCATCCGCATCATCGCCGGATTGGCCGGCATGCCGCTCATGGGCAGCGTGGTCATCAGGCCAACCACGGGCTTGTTCGTCGACACCACCCGGGAAATCACCCGCGCCAGGTCATACTCCAACTGCCGCTCGCGCTCCGGAGCCAGGTAGGGCAGCGCCACCTTCACCGGGTCGAGACTCACCGCCACCCCCATGTAGAACGCCTCCCCGGTCGGCAGGTTCCGAGGCTCGATGCCGTCCAGCCGCGCCAGGTCCTCCGCCTCGGAGTCGGGCGCCGGATTGAACTTGCGAATCTCGATGTTGCCGGGGTTCTGCTGGCGGAACTCCTCCAGAAGATCCTCGACGCTCTTGGCGAAGGACTTGAGCTGGGCAGGCATCTGTTTCTCGCCCTGGGAACAGTAAAAGCGCACCTCGATGGGCGAATCGATCCCGCGCAGGATCTTGCGCGTGCCGTCCGACAGGGTGTAGAGCCTGTCGGCCGTCATGTCCACACGCGCCCCTCGCAGCGCGCTGACAATGAGGTTCACCCCGAGGATGACAAGGAACATGAAGGCCACCCCGAGGGCCGAATAGAGCAGGGTTTCAGTCTTTTTCTGGTTCATGGCAGCAACAGGGAATCGGAACGCACAGGCTCAGCCGGCACGCAGGTTGCGAATGATGACGCCCGTGCAAAACAGGGGGAACACCATGAGCGAGGCGAAGAAGACCAGATCGCGCAGGTCGATCACGCCCCGCTGGAATCCGATGAAATGCGGCATCACGCTGAAGGAGGCCACCAGCCCGACAAACCAGTCGGGCGCCCAGCGCACGAGCAGGTCGGTCACCGGCTCCCAGCCGGCCAGGATCAGAAAGAAACAGGTCACCACCGACAGGATGAAGCTGATGACCTGGTTGCGGGTGACGGCGGATGTGAAGCAGGTGACCGCCAGGTAGCCGCCCGAGAGCAGCACGCTCCCCAGGTAGCCCGCAAACGTCGCCGTCACATCCGCATCCCCCAGGTAACACACCGTCAGGAAAATCGGGAACGTGAGCACGAGCGCGAGGATGAGAAACAGCCAGCTGGCCAGGAACTTGCCGACAATCGCCTGCCACGCGGTGACCGGCATCGTCAGAAGCAGCTCCATCGTGTGCAGACGCCGTTCCTCGGACCAAAGCCGCATCCCGGCGGCGGGCACCAGAAACAGGTAGAGCCACGGATGCCACATGAAAAACGACGTCAGCGACGCCTCGCCCCGCTCGAAAAAGCCGCCCAGCATGAAGGTGAAAAACCCGGTCATCAGCAGGAAAATGACGATGAACACATACGCCACCGGCGTGTAGAAATACGCGCTCAGCTCCCGCTTCACAATCGTCCAAATGTTCTGCCAGCTGCTGCTCATGCTGCCACCTCCGGCACGCTCGCTTCCGCAGCCTTCGCCTGGTCCGTGGCCGCGTCCGACCACGTGATGCTGCGAAACACCTCGTCCAACCGTCCCTCTTCCGTGTGCAATTCCGCAATCTTCCAGCCTTCTTTCATACTCAGTTCGGCCACCAGCCGGGCCAGGTCGCCATCGGCGGTCTTGGTTTTGGGATAGGCCCGCGCCCATACCCACTCTCCATGCGTCTTCACAATCGCGGCCTTGCGCGCGCCCGGCACCTCCGCCAGACGCTGCTTGACCGTGTCCGCCGGGATGCCCAGCACCCGCAGCGACACGGCCCCGGCCATGTCCGATTTCTGGCGCAACTCCTCGGGGGTGCCGTTGGCCACGATCCGGCCGCGGTCGATGATGATCGCCCGCGTGCACGCCGCGTCGACCTCCTCGAGAATGTGCGTCGAGAAAATGATCGCCTTCTTTTCGCCCATCCGCTTGATGAGCTGGCGGATCTCGTGCTTCTGGTTCGGATCAAGGCCGTCGGTGGGCTCGTCGAGCACCAGCACGTCCGGATCGTGAAGGATCGATTGCGCAAAACACGCCCGGTGCCGGTAGCCCTTCGAAAGCGTGTCCACACTCTGATGCAGCACCGGCTCCAAAAAACACAAGTCCACCGCCCGATGAATCGCCTTGCGCTTCGCCTCCCCGCGCAACCCGCGCAACTCCGCGCAAAACCCCAGAAAACCCGCCACCGTCATGTCCGTGTACGACGGCGCATTCTCCGGAAGATACCCGATGAGACGCTTGGCGGGGATGGGATGATCGGCCAGGTTGTAGCCGCCCACCGTCACCTTCCCCTCCGTCGGCGGGATGAAGCCGGTGATCATGCGCATCGTGGTGGATTTTCCGGCGCCGTTCGGCCCCAGGAAGCCCAGCACCTCGCCTCGTTCCACCGAAAACGACACGCGGTCCACCGCCTTTTTCGGCCCAAACGATTTCGACAGATTCTGAACGTTAATCATGTTCCATGCTCCAAAATACCTTTGGAATCGCGCTGAAATAGCGGCTCGGACCGAAGTTGTAAAGCGCTTTTCGCGCTTCCGCCGATTACATTTTTGTAAGCCGCATCACTTACCCCCCGCGCCGCAAGCCCCCGCAGCCCCGCCGCGCAAGGCACCGACAGAAACAGACAGGCGCCTTGTCGCCGGCCGGCTCCAACCAGGCACCGCCTCAAGCCAGCGACCCGCCTTGGCGATGCTTCCGCCGAAGGAACGGCGCGGCCGCACGACAGTTCCGGGCCCGGACCTTGACCGCAGTCACCTCCCAACTCCGGGCTGGCTTCGGCACCGTCCGTCCCTCATCATCGCCCAGCCCGACAACTGTGACCCGACAACTCCAGCAAATGATGAACACTCAACCCCGGATGAAACGTCGCGCTTTTCTGAAATGCTCGCTTGCTGGCGCCGCGGCGCCGCTCGCGGTGCGCCTGTACGCGGCAACTCCCGCCCCCGGAACGGACGGACTCACCACCTACCAGCTTGGACCCCGGATCTGGATCCGGTGGAACAACCGCCCGCTCACCTGCTACCGGGCCCACCCCTCCCAAAAATACCCCTACCTCTATCCCCTCGCCGGCCCCACAACCGGCTTGCCGCTCACAACGGAGACGTCCCTGCCCTACCCGCACCACCGCTCCCTGTTCTTCGGTTGCGACCGGGTCAACGGCGGCAATTACTGGCAGGAAGACTACACCCGCGGCCAGATCGTCTCCGCCGGCCCGCGCCTCGGCCAAGTCACGAAAACCACCGCGGAAATCCTGGACGCCTGCTCCTGGCAAAAGCCCGGCCAGCCCCCCGTCATGAAAGACCAAAGGCGCCTTCTGGTGACGGTGGTCCACGAGCGATTGCAGTGGGTCGATTGCACCATCGAATGGACCGCCCTCACCGAAGTCCAAATCCAAAAAACCAACCATTCCCTCTTCGCAATGCGCGCCGCCGCCGACCTCACCCCCCACGGCGGCGGCCAGTTGACCAATGCCGACGGCCGCACCGGCGAAAAGGCCACCTTCGGCCAGCCCTCCGCCTGGTGCGATTTCTCAGGCCCGCGCGAGCGCATCGGGGGAAACCCTGTGGAAGGCATCGCCCTGCTCGATCATCCCCAAAACCCCTGGGCGCCCTGCCCGTGGTTCACTCGCGACTACGGCTTCGCATCGCCCACACCGCTCAATTTCCTCCCGCAACCCATCACCTGGCCGCCGGGCAAAAGCGTCACCCTCCGCTACCGCGTGGTGCTGCACGCCGGCGACGCCCGGGACGCCGGCCTGGGCGCGATCCACCGCGAGTGGATCGGCCAAGCCCGCTGACTTTCGGTGGGGCATGGATGCGGACGGGATCACCCGCATCATCCACGGGGTCTCGATCCGGATCCTCCGTGCCTTGGTGCCTCCGTGAGGCTTCTGTTTGATCCTGAATGACCTCTCCATGCGAGAGTTGACTGCAGACCCCGAACCGAACTTGCAAGGCCGTGGAATCCCCTTGACCCTGATCTCCTCCACGAGCGAGCCTGCAACCCTGTATGCCGTATTCCTTGACATCGCCAGTTCCCTCAAAGCGCCCATGCCAATGCCCCATTGGAAACCGATGACGGTTCGTCATTGGCCCTGCTTCCTGTCGCACGGTTGCATCCGCCTCGCGCCTCGCCATGCTTCGGCTGATCGGAGATGGCAGATTCCAGATTGCCAGACGAAACGCCTCTGCCCTCCGGGATGCGCCTCTCCGCGCCTTTGTGCCGAAGCCGCTTTCACCCTGATCGAGTTGATCGTCGTGATTGGGATCATCGCCCTGCTCGCCGCCTTGCTGTTGCCTGCGCTCAGCCGCGCCAAGCAGCACGCGAAGCTGTGCGCCTGCACGTCGAACCTCCGGCAGCTCGGACTCGCCATGACGCTTTGCACAGATGATGCAGAGCAGCGATTCCCGCGCGCCGATTTTAGTGACAACCTGTTGGGGTTCCCACCCGCCACACACAGCAATTCCCTTCGCCATGTCCTGTTTCCGTATGCGCCAGCCGAACCTCTCTTCACCTGCCCGACGCTTCGCGCCCGATCCGATCGGGGGCCGGATTACCCGACGGACTACAACTACCTCTGTGTCCACGGCTGGAGCCTGGTGCCGTTCTTCTCGGGTTTTGACAACGACCGCTCGGGGGTCTGCGACCACGCCGTCGGCACGATCCGGCATTGTTCCGAAAAGCCGATGATCGTTTGTGACGGCCTGGGCGAGCACATCGGCCTCTCGGGGGACGCGGTCTTTAATGGCGGCGCGGGCGGCGTTCGCGGCGCCCAGAACACGCTGTACGTGGACGGTCACGCAGGCCTGCTCCGTGGGACACTGCAGGAAATCATGGCCGCCTATCAAATGCCCAATGAGTGACCCGGTGACGAGATGTGCCGGCGGCTGCAAGGGATTTCACACCCACAAGGAATCCACGTCCGACCCCGAACTGCCGGGGGCATTCGAAAGGGCGGGTCGCCGGTCGAAACGGCTTGATGCCGGTTCGTTCTGTGGCATACTCACCCCGCGTGCCAGGGCATGAAGGGGCCGGGTTTTGGCGCTCGGAATGCCCAACCGGGGTGCAACAAGAGCCCCGGGCCCGTCTTGCAGCGCTCACGTCGCACGTCATGGGGCGGAAGGGTGGCTGAGTGGTTAAAGGCACCTGACTCGAAATCAGGCGTTGGAGTAATCCAACCGGGGGTTCGAATCCCTCCCCTTCCGCCAGTGTCGAGTGATCTGCTGCCGCAGGCGGCGGGAAAGGGCCGGAGCCGCCTGAGTCAGTGCGACCGGCACGTCGCGCCGAGCGAAGCGGACCATTGACATTCCCTTTGGCTGAACTAAATCAATGGCCCGGCATGACAAGACCCCTGTAAACGAAGGGAACAATGGCGCCATTTCCCCGGCGCAAGAACCCCTCTCCATGTGCGGGCGACACACTCAAACTTGGATGTCGACGGGACGGCTCCGGCGCAGGCGTTGTCATGGTTGCGCCCGTTGGATCCCCAACTCATGACGGGGTTCCCCGGGGGCACGCTCGTGAACAGACCCAAAACCGACCCTCCGGACTGCATCCAGCCCGGTTCGGCACCGCATGCGACGCCCGAGTTCGATTTTGGCCGTTGACGCGGCGCTGCGCCGGGGCGGAGCCACGTGGGGGGTGGCGGCGCTGTTGCTGGGGGCGACCGGGATTGGGTTGGCGCCGATCCTGGTGCGGTGGAGCGAGGTGGGGCCGAGCGCCACGGCGTTTTATCGCGTGTTGTTTTCGCTTCCCTGGCTTTGGGCGTGGATGGGGTGGGAGGGCCGGC
>JAFGQR010000026.1 GCA_016935555.1 Verrucomicrobiota bacterium | reverse complement strand
TTCGTATACACCGCCCCGGCACGCACGCTGAACAACAGGTTGGTTACCGTCTCGGCCACCGGCACATACTCGCTCGCCTGGATCGAGCAGGTGACGGCATGGGCGTTCGTGTTGACCAGCGCGAGGAACCAGTCGTTCGTCGCATGGCCAGCCGGCGACACCAGCGGCACCGGCACCGAGTTGGTCGCCACCGCGATGAACTCCGCGTTCGTGCCCGTGTTGGTGCTCGCATAGGCGCAGTTGGCGGGGCCGGGCAGGGAGGAGCTGGGGCGCGTGTAGAGGTCGATGTTGGCCGAGAGATCGCGCACTTCGAAGTGTGCTTGCACCGCGGCGTTGGACACGGGGAACCGGCAGAACAAGGTGTCGCCGGCGGCGATCGTGATATTGGTGACGGGCACCGCGTTGGTCAGGTCCAGGAAGGCCGCGGGGGCGCCGGGAAACGTCCGGACGCGGAAGGCATACGTGAGGTTGGTGGCCAGAGGCTGGTTGCGGACGACGCTAAAGAACCAGGATCCGTTGGTCCAGGGGGCGGGCCGCGAGTTGGTGGCGACCAAGACCTGCTCGGCGCGGAGGTCGGGGTTGACGCTGAAGTAGGCGTTGGTGGCATGGGTCGGCAGCAGCGTCCGGTCCGCCACATACAGACTGACCGGCGCGTCGCTCCATAGCACCTCGAACAGCGCCCATGCGGACGGGCTGTTGGTGTGGTCGAACAGGTAGTAGTCGCCGCCCAGGTTCCAGTCGCCCTGGTTGGTCCACATCGTGTTGGTGTAAGTGACGCCGGTCTCGGCGACGAACAGCAGGTTGGTGAGGGCGTTGGTGACCGGCACGTATTCGGTAACCTGGACCGCGAATCCGGCCGGGGCGGCGTTGGTGTTGGTGCTGGTGTTTACCACGGCCAGGAACCAGTCGTTGGTCCGAGGCCAGCCGGGAGCGACCAGCGGGGCCGGAAGCGAGTTGGTGGCCACGGCGATGAACTCGGCATTGGTGCCGGCGTTGGTGCCGGCATACGCGAAGAGCCCGGGTCCGGGCAGGGGCAGGCCCGGCTTGATGAACAGGTCGAGGTCATCGGCGAACGGCTGCAGTTCGAAATGCGCCTGGACGGCGTTGCTGGAGGCGGTGAACGAGAAGTAGAGGGTGGCGCCGGGGGCGAGGTTGGTGGCGAGGGCGACGGCGTTGGTAAGGGGGGTGACGTGGGGCGGCTCGTTGGTATGTTCGGTGGCGCGGACCTGGTAACTGAGGCAATTGGTGGCGGTGTTGGTCAGGCCGGCATGGACGACTCCGAGATACCAGTCGCCGTTGGTGAGCGCGACCGGGGCCGAGTTGGTCAGGAGGAGGATCTGCTCGGCGTTGGTGCCGGGGTTGTCGCTCAGGTAATCGTGGACGGCGAGTGTGGGCAGGGGGCGCTCGTAGCTGAGGATGAGGTTGACGTCGTCCGAGAGGTCGGCCACGTCGAAGCTGACCCAGACGGCGTTTGTGGAGACATGAAAGCCGTAGTAGTCGATGCCGTCGGGAACAGGTCCGGCGGCGACGCAATGGAGGTTGGTGTGGGGGACCTCGTTGGTGAGCCAGACGACGACGTGCCCGAGGGTTTCCGTGGCGCGGATCGCGTAACAGACGGTGTTGGTGTCGTGGTTGTGGACGCCGAGGTACCAGGTGCCGGCGGTGGCGTTGAAGGTGACATCCTGCACCTGGAGCCATTCCCCCGCGGAGCCGGCATTTGTGCTGCCGAGCTGATAATCCGTCGTGGTGGGCACCGGCGGGCCGCGGCGCACGTAGAGGTCCACGTTGCCGTCCGGGTTGAGGAGTTCGAACAGGACGCTCTCGGCATTGCTGGAGGCGTTGAACTGGTAGTAGGCGAGGTCGCTGCCGGCGGCGAGGCAGTTGCTGGCGCCGACCCCGTTGGTCAGGAGCGGCAGCGCGGACGCGAGCGAGCCGGTGCGGTCGAAGCGGAGGCAGATCTGGAAATCGTTGGTTTGGGTGGGATCGGAGTTTCGCACGGCGAGGTAATACGTCTGGCTGCGCTCGAGCCTCGGCGGATCGAACGCCCAGTTGGTGCCGGGGCCGACGTCGATCAACCGGGTCTGGTTCGTCTCGAGAATGGCCAGGGCGTTGGTGGTGCGGGCAAACAGCAGGATGTCCCCTCCCCCACCCACAAAGCCGCTGTTGGTGTCGCCCCCGGTGCTCCCGGTCGGCAGGCTGCTCTTGTTGAACCACAAGTCGAGTCCGCCGCCGGTGAGCGAGAGGAGGGTGTTGGTGGCGAAGGAGGCGGCGGGGGGGACGGACACGACGAAATAGGCGATGGCATTGGTGGCGAGGTTGGTGAAGGTGTAACACTCGCCGTGGTTGAGGAGGATCGCCGGGGGATTGCTCTCGATGATGCTGAACTGCAGCGTCCAGCTCAACAGCGCGTTGTTCGTCCAATACGCCCCCACCCGCGTGTCCCAGATCTCCAGCGTCCAATCCCCGCGCGTCGACTCGCCCCGCAGCAGCGACAACGGCTCCTCCGGAAGGTAAAAGGCCGGCGCCCGAACCGGCGTCAACTCGAACGTGTCGAGCAGCAGCGACAGCGGCTTGCCCATGGCGTCGAGGTAGGTGGCGGTCTCGGACGCGGTGAAGTTCAACGAGTTGGTCCGCCACCCGGCCGAACCGGCGATCGTCCGCGGGGCGCTCTGGACGGCGACGGTGGCGTTGGGCAGGCAGGCGGTGAAGGTGCATTTGCCGCCGGGGGGCGCGGGCACGCCCACCGCGTGGATGGCGGCGATCTCCGTGCGCGTCAGCGCCCGCCGGTAAACCGCCACCTCGTCGATGTCGCCCCAGTAATGCGCAGGCGCGCCCCCGCCGGAGGGGCGGTGTCCCAGGTGGAGATCGAACGCGGTCTGGGGGGTGAAGGCGCCGAGGTTGGTGGTGCACACCGGCGCGCCGTTCAAATAGAGGACCGCCTCGCCGGTGTCCCGATGGTACGTCAGGGCGATGTGCTGGTAGTAGGGATGGCCGTTGGTGCCCACGCGCACCAGGTCCGGGGCGGAGGCGATGATGTGGTGGGTGCCGGCGGTGTCGACCAGGTTGGCGTAAAGCGCCCCGGGGCCGCCTGCGCCGAGGCCGTTGGTGGGCCCGAGCCACAAATGGGCGCCGATGACGCCGGCGCCGTTGTTCCATTCGACGAGGGGGCGTTCGGCGGTCGCGTCGAGCGGGTTGATCCAAGCCTCGATGGTGAGGCCGTTGGACAGCCCGACGTCCAGATCGGCCGCGGCGGGGATCGTGACGTGGCCGTTGGCGCCGTCGAATTGGAAAGCCTGCCCCACAAGCCCTGCCGCATAGAGCATCCCAGCGGACGGCACGCCGTGGTTCGTACTGACGAGGTCGTCCGGCGTGCCCTCCGCCGGCCACCAGCCGGCGATGCCCGGATCGCGGGCGGCGTAGGTGAGGCGGTAGGCGGCGCCGGGGACGGTGGGGAGGCTGCGGGAGACGCTGCCGTGGGCGAGGGCGAGGAACTGGAGGCCGTCTGCGGCCCAGGGGGGATCGGCGACGACCTCGACCTGGCCGGCATCGACGGTCCAGCCGTCGAAGGTCGTGCCCGCGGGGTAAGGGCCGGGTCCGGCCGTTTCGAAGCGGCTGACGGGGGTGGGCACGTTGAGGTTGGTCATGAGGACGTTGTTGGTGAAGGGGGGGATGCCGAACTTGATGGGGGTGGAGGTGAGGTTGGTGTTTTCGGTGAAGGTGGTATAGATGTAGCGGCCGCTGACGGCGAGGCCGGTGTAGTTCCACCAGGTGCCGTCGATCGAGTCGCCCTGTTCATTCATGACGATGAGCAGGTTGGTCGAGAGACCGGGGCCGAAAGGCACCTCGATGGTGCCGTTGCCCGAAATGACGCCGCTGTCGAAGATCAGCCCGCCGTCGTGGTAGATCGTCATCCGGTCGGGCACGTCGTAGAACTCGAAGTCGATCGTGAGGATGCCCTCGGTGAACGACGTGGCGACGACGTTGGTCTTGGGCACGTTGCAGCCCGTGACGCACGCTTCGGAAGCGGCGAACGTGTTGCTCGAAATCGAGCTGAAGCCGTAGCCGTCCGCGCTGAGGCCGCCGCGGTTTTCGGAGAGCAGCAGCCGGGTGCCCCGGGGGCTGACGAGGTAGAGCGCCAGGTCGGAGGCGCGGGCATGATCGAGGCGCACGCCAACCTGCACGCTGGCGATCTGTTCGTCCTCGGGCACGTGGATGGCCGAGTTGGTCATGGCCGCGTCCAGCAGCTGGGTCGGGCCCGAGGACCGGTAGGTGGTGGCGAGGCTGGGACGCAGGTCGCGTTCGACGCGGACGGTGAGCTGGTAGTTGACGGGGATGACATTGGGGTTGTGGATGCCGATGAAGTAGCGGCCCTGGCGGAGCGGGGGCGAGTCGTATTTGACCACGGTGATGCAGCCCCGGCCCGGATCGACGAGCGCGTGGTGGTCCCAGGTGTTGGTGGTCGGGTCCTGCTCAAAGCGGAGGTAGAGGCCGAGCGGCCCATTGTCGGGCATGAGGCAGACGGTGAGGTTGGTGGCGTCGGCGGGCACGTCCACGGTGTAGCGGTCCCAGCCGGCGGCCGGGATGGTGCCGCTGGCGGTGTAGCCGAACCCGTTGCGGAAATGCTCGAGGGGCGGCATGGGGTCGATCTGGATGAGGAGGCGCTCGACCCGGCCGGTGGCGGACGGGGAGTTGTCCACCATGGTCAGCACCCAGACGCCCTGCCCCTCCTCGCCGGCGAAGTTGCGCAGCGTCGGGGGTCCGTCCGAAGGCAGGCTGCCGGGCACCTCGAGCGATTCGCTGTCGTCCCAGAGGAAGACGACGTTGGTGCCCGTGAAGCCGCGGTGATTGTTCAACACGGCTTCGTTGGCCTCGTGGGTGAGTTGGCCGTAGAGGTCGCCGCCGAACTCGTGGGTCAGTTCCGTGGTCACCACCACGTTCTGAATCGTCATCGGATACGGGTTCAGCACAATCACCATGCCCGCATTCGGCTCGTCCGGGCTGCCGTCGGGGATGTCGACCGCATAGCCCTCGAGGTCGGTGGGCTGGTCGCCCATGCCGCCGCTTTCGGGCGAGTCGAACAGGCCGGCGACGAGCGCGTATTCGGCCGCCTGCTGGTCTTCGGCCTTGACGCCCACGTAGAACACGGTGCCGGGGGGCGCGTTGCTGGTCCAGACGGCTTCGTAGCCGCCGCGGCGGACGCCGCGCAGGAGGTTGGTGCCGGCGAAGACGGCGTCGCTGAGGTTGGTGAGGGCGGGGTCGGTGCTGACGTAGAGGTCGACGTCGGCCTCGTTGGTGCGGGCCAGGCCGAGGTTGCGGGCATAGGGGATGTGGAAGAGCACGAACACGGCGTTGCTGGCGTTGGTGAGGGCGGGGCCCACTTCGAACGTGTAGAAGTTCCACTGGCTGACGGCGCCGTTGGTGGCGGCGGTCAGGGGGGGGTTGGCGCCGACGCGCTCCTTTTGTTTGTAGAAGGGCAGCCCGTTGGTGAGTTGAACCATCGCCGCCACCCGGGCCGCCACGTTGCTGCTCATGCCGCCCTCGGTCACCGTGATGGGGCCGGTGTTGGTGCGGCTGTCGGAGGACACCACCAGGGCGAAGTCCTGGACGATGTCGTTCGTGTCGGCCATCAGCGCGTTGACCCGCACGTGGGTGCCGATGACGGCGATGGTGTAGGCGCCGGCCAGGGGGGGTTCGAGGAAGACGTTTTCGACGTTGTTGACGACGTCGCGCAGGGAGTCGAGGGAGGCGCCGTTGGTGGGGCTGGACAGGTCGCTGGGGGCGCAGTAGGCGGCGCCGAGGGGGAAGTTGTTGCCCACGTAGCTGTTGGTGCCCTCGGTGACGACCAGGTCGAGGTCGTTGACCAGTTTGACCTGGCTCGCCGACGGGTGACCCGGCGGGTCCGTCCACACCAGCGTCACGCGCAGCGGCGCGCTTTGGGCGTTGCTGGTGAGCGTCACGGTCCATAGTTGCGTGTGGCCCGTGGCCAGCGCGCGGGCGGGGTCCTGGTCGGCCATGAAGAGGGACGTGGGCGTGTCGGGGGTTGGGGTGAGGTCCTCCGGGAGGCTGTTGGTGAGGCTGACGAGCCCCCAGCCCTGGTAATTGATGTAATTGCGAAGTTCGTAGTCGTAGGTTTCCTTGAGGTCCCGGGCGCCGTTGATCAACAGCGCCTTCATGAGCGCCGGGCTGTTGGTGAGGGTCTTCTCCTGTTCGAAATACTGCTGCATCAGCGCCAACACCCCCGACACCGCCGCCGCCGCCATGCTGCTGCCGTTCTCGTACCCGTACGGGGCCGCCTCCGACCCGCCCAGCCCGCCGTCCAGCGTGGCGATGTTCGTGTCCGGGTGCGCGTAGCCGCGGGGGCGGGTGGAGATGATCATGGCGCCGGGGGCCATGACGTCGGGTTTGAACCGGCCGTAGGTGCCTTCGCCTTCGTAATAGCCGACGTTGCCGCGGCTGGAGAATTCCGTCACCTCGTTGTCGCTGTCGGTGCGTTCGAGGTAATAGGCGTTGGTCGTGCCGTCCACCTCCACCTGGTTGGTCAGGTTGCGCCGGTTCTCGATGGCGCCCACGGTGATGACATTCTTGGCCGTGGCGGGCGAGTTGATTGTGCCGGAGGAGCCGCCCGTGCCCTCGGTGTCGCCGCCGCCGTCGTTGCCGGCGGAGAACACGAGGCAAAGGGGCTGGGCGTTGCTGACGCCCGGAAGCGCGTCGCGCACGGCGAGGTCGAAGCTGGCGGCGTGGATGTCGTAGGAGGGATTGTCGACGTAGCTCCAGCTGTTGTTGGAGATGAACGCGTTGCTGAGCGCGGCGCGCTCCTGCAGGTAGCTGTCCGGCACCTGGACCTGGTTGGTCGCGCCGTCCACCAGCGTGTAATACGCAAACGGCATGAACAGCACCGACGCCCCGGACGCCATTCCGCGGTAACTGCCCCCGTTTGTGCCCGCCGCGTTCGTCGGCCCGTTCACCCCGCTGCTCACAATCGTCCCAATCACGTGCGTCCCGTGCCCAGGATTGTTCGTCGCCAACCCGCCCGTGCCCGGCTCCGTGTACACCCGCGGCGCCAGGTCCGGGTGCCCCGTGTCGACCCCCTCGTCGTTCACATTCACCAGCACGCCGCTGCCCGTCAGCCCAAGATGGTTGCTGCCCGTCGCCGTGTTCGTCGCCACCGTCAGACGCGCCCGGGTCAGGTCATTGGCGGTCTGACGCCACCGATGGCGCTCGAGGGTTTGCACCTCGGGCCGGCGCGCCAGGGCCGCCAGGTCGTCCGCAGACGCCCGCACGGTCACCATCGGACCGAAGGGCGTGCGGTCGCGGGCCAGCACCTCAAGACCCAAGTCGGGGAGCGTCCCGGCCGGAAACAACACCACGTTCACCAGGGACCCGTCCCGCCACGGCCGCCGCCCCAGCACCGCCTCCAGCAACGGCGCCTCCAGCTTGTAATACGGCTCCCACGCCAACACCGCCTGCGTCCGCCCGCCCGCCGCCACCCGCGCCGCGCCCGCCGCCGACAACCGCACCAGGTAGGCGTGGTTCGGCAGGTAGGCGATGATCTCGCCGCCCGCCGCCCCCACGTCCGCCCGAAACGCGTCCGTCAACGGCCCGCGCGACTGCACCACGTAGGCGCCCGGCTCCTCCCGCGCGCGCAGGCGGCGGGGGATGTCGAGGGCCAGCGGGCGCGCCGTGTCGAGCGCCGCGTTGCCCAGCAGGATCGCCGTGTCCCGGCGCGCCAGTCGCCCCATCGGCTCGGGCGTGTTGCTCAGCCGATCGGAAGGCCCCGCCGGGCGCGGCGCCGTCGCGGGCGGGTTCCCTGTCCCGGGCGGGGCAGAGGGGGCAGCGGACACGGGCATCGACGGTGCGAGGGCGGACAGCAGGCGGAACGACGGTGGCGTTGGCTGGCCGGCGCCGGTCGCCGGGGGATGTGCGTTTGTGGAGTTCGGCGTGTCCGTGGGCGACGAAGCCGGCGGCGGCGGCGGGGCGCCTGGTTTCCGCGCACGCTGGTTCCCGAGCCACCAGAAATACAGCGCGCCGGCGAGGCACAACAGGCTGATGGCGTACCAGGTTTTGCTGCTTAAACGCATGATTCAGTTGGCTTAGACAGAGGCGGCGCCGAGTCGGCGCGGCGAGGATTTTAGATGGTTCTCACCGCGGATGGGAAGGGGAAAGGGCCGGGGGTTGAATGCGCATCGATTCGGGGCCTGACTTCGTGTTCTGCCATGCGGGTTGCCAGAGGTTTAGCGCCGGGGCGGCCGAGGATGTGCGATGCCGGCGCAGGGAGGCATGGGCTCGACGGCGGGGGGGGTCTGCTGCCGAGGGAAGTCAAAACGCGGTTCATGGAGAGCCGCCCGCGCATCAGTCGGGATTAAGGACGTTGAAGCTCTCGATGACGGGGCGCAGCGCGTAGGTGAGGTTGGTGCCGCTGGGGACGGGCTCGAGTTCGTAGCGCACCACGGTGCGGGTGGCATGCTCGGCCGTCACCCGGTAGTTGTTCGGGCCGTCGGAGGTGACATGCTCGGGCCCATAGGGCTCGAGGGATTGGCCATACGCGTAAACCACCACCCGCGGCTCGCCCACGCGCAGCAGCGACAGGATCTGGGTGGGCAGCCATTCGTAAGCCGCATCCGTCAGCCGCACCCGCTGTTCCTCGTCGTCCAGGGGCGAGGGGCTCCGCATGAAGAGAAACGGCGAACGCACCGGTTTGCCGTCCGGGTAGCGGACCTGGCGGTTGACGGTCAACTCGGGCACGGCCAGGACCTCGCTGAGCCGGTTGAAGACGCGCGCGTGGTGGTTGCCGGCCAGGGCGGCGCGGCGGGCGCGGTGGCGTTCGATGCCCTGGACGATTTGGGTGAGTTCGGGCGAGGCGGGCAGCACATTGGTGGTTCCCAGGAAGTCGGGGATGGCGCTGAGCCAGGGGAGCGGGATTTTGGGCGAGGGCTCGAGGGGCCGATCGGCTGGCAGGCTGGAGTTGGTGGCCACGAGGACGCCGCCGAGGACGGCGGACCAGGCGGCCTGGTTGGTCTGGTTGATGGAGAGGGTGCCGCGGGTGGCATTGGCATTGGGGGCGGTGGTGAACAGGTCGACCAGGCGCCAGTCGTTGGTGGGGTGGGACTGGGGCATGTAGGCGACGCGCAGGCGGTTGAACCAGGCGTTGTTGTCGAGGTTGTTGGTGTCCATGACCGCGGGTTCGGCCTTGAAATAAACCGTCTGCCAGGGGGTGCCGCGATGGACGCGGCCCAGCCAGCCCACGGTGGGCAGTTTGTGTTCGGGGAAGTCCCAGTCGTCGGAGCTGCGGACCATGGGATCCTGGACGGTCAGGTCGAACGGGATGGGGTCGCTGCCGTAGTCGGCGATGCCGTAGTACCAGGGTCGGTATCGGGGGTTGACCTTGCCCAGGTTGGAGTCGTTGGGCCAGAGGCTGGGCTCCTTGGGTTTGCGGTAGGTCAGCTCGACGCTGTTGGTATGTTCGAGCAGGTCCCACGGCATCGAGTGCACCAGCGGATCGTTTGCCTGCCACGACGTCGTCAGGTAAAGCCGCACCGTCGGGGTGAATCCCAGCGACAGCACCGGGTTCGCGCCGCCCGGGGTGGTGACGATGCCCGCGAGGAAGTTGCTGGCGTTGATGATGGAGCCGTCCTTGTCGTTGACGCCGCCGTAACTGCGCCATTCGGAAAGCGGGATGTAGGTTTGGCCGATGCTGATGTTGATCTGTTCGAGCAGGCCCTTGGTGAGCATGGGGTTGACGAGGTTGGTGTCCCAGAACCGGCTGAAGTCCTCGGGGGCCTGGGTCAGGGCGCTGAGGATGTTCGTCTGGTGCCCCAGGCCGGCCAGGGCCACCGCGTCCAGCACCCGGAACGTCCCGGGATCGTAAATCATCACCCAAAGCCGGTTGGACACCGCCACCGACCATTCGGGCACGGGCAGGCCGGTGGTTTCCGGCGGGCTGGTGGGTCCGAAGGTGCGGCTGGCGAAGCGGTATTGGGAGAGGGGCAGCGCGACGAGTCCCGGGAACTGGGCGGTGTTGGTAATGAGCATCGAGATATACTGTTTGCCCAGCCAGGAGGTGGTGATGTTGGTGTAGATGAAGACGCTCGCGCTGGGCAGGGGCACGGGCAGGGCATTGGTGGCCCCGGCGCCGTTGTTCGTCACGGCGTAAAGGGCGGTGTTCATGATGCTGTTCACCGCCACCCGCAGCGGATAGGGGAACGCCTGCGTGTAGGAGTTCCACAGCTCAACCCCGAACCGGTTGGTGAGGCTCAGGGAATACATCTGGTTGGTCTGGCTCGGCGCCAGCAGCGGGTCGCTCTTGACCAGCTCGGCCTTGCGCTGCACCAGCATGCCCGTGTCCAGCGTGAACTCGTTGAAGTTCGGGTAGCCTTTCTTGGCGCCGAGGATCAAGGGCACCCCGAAGAGGAAGTGATTCGACCGCACCCGGTCCGGGTCGAAGGCGGGGTCGTGGGGGTCGTGCCAGTTGTTCGTTGTGAGATACGCGCTGATCAGGCTGCTGCCGTTGTCGGGCACATAGTTGACGACGGCGATGTTCGTTCTGTGGGTGACCTCCAGCACGGGGCGGAACACCGTGGGATAATACAGCGAGTTGGTCAGCCCCGACCGGAGGTTGTCCCCGCTGTGATCGCAAACGGTGTCGAACAGGTTGGCCGTCAATTGCAGCAGCCGGTGCACCGCCGGCGTGTAACAGCTGTTCGTCAGGGGATACACCGGAATCCGGTAGGTGCCGTTCGAATAAACCTCGATCCCCGCGTGGGTGGACCAGCCGTGGGCGCGCTCGGTTGCCTTCAGGTCCGCCAGCAGCCGCGCCGCCACCTGGTTGAAAAACAGGTGCCCATTGGTGAGCGTCCACGGCTCGTAAATGCCCGTCTCCAGCAGGTTGGTCGGCGTCCAGTTGGTCAGGATCCGGCCGGACGCGGGGTCGAGGTAGGGATCGGGCCGCAGGTTGATGTAGTTCAGGTTGATCCTGGGCGTGTCCGGGACCGAGTCCATCCCCATCTGGGAGAGCAGACGATAGAACGTCTGGCGGTTGTAGTCGTTCGTCGGATCCAAGTTGGGCGGCTCGGATTGGATATTGGTCAGGGTGGCCACGAGATTGGTGTAGGGCCGGCGGGCGTCGAACAGCTCGGCGGGATCGTAGAATCGACGCGGGCTTTCCGAGCCCGCCCAGTGGTTGGTGAACTCGCCCAGGTCCACGAGGGGCGGCGGGGCCGGTTCGAGCGTGAAGAGATTGGATTGGTAGCGGTGTTTCAGCAGCTCCCAGGCGTCCCGGTAGGCGGGGCCCTCGCTGTGGACGGCCAGGTTGGGAAAGTAAACGTTGGCCATCGGCTCCCACGCGTTGGTGTTCAAGTCCACCAGAAACGCAGCCAGGTTCAGTTCCCACGACCCCACCCCCGACGACCGCCAATAGGCCTCGGAAACCCCGCGCGGATCCGGAGGGGCCATGGGCGCAGGCTGGGCGGCCAGCTTGGCCTGGTTGTAACCGAAATTGATGTCCAGCGATTTGCCGGCGGGCTGGACGAGGTAGGCGTAGCGCCCGATGAGCGGATTCTTGTCGCGGGGCAGCCCGGACAATTCGGGCACGCCTATCCACTCGGGATCCCCCGACCCATTCGTGCTGGCACTGGAATCGAAGAACCCGTTGCGGTTCAAATCCAGGAAGGTCAGGTTCGTGTCGGCTTCGACCGCGCCCGACCGGATGTTGGTGGCGGGTGCGACCAGCCGGTAAGGATCGGACTGGGCAGGATCGGCTTCGGAGACGAGCATGTCGAAGTCCATGAGGCTGGTGGCGCCGTGCAGGTAGCCTTCCATCATCTGCGCCCCGATCTCCGCAATCGCGCGATCGCGGGCGGCGTCGGCCATGAGCTGGGCGGTGGTCATCTTGTCGGTGCTGCCGGCGGCGCGGCGGTCGTGCATGGCCAGCGCCAGGAACGCCACCGCCAACACCGTGATCACCGACAGCAGAATCAGCGTGATCACCAGCGCCACGCCCCGCGCGCCCCACGGCGCTTCCGGGACCGGCGCACAGCGTTCAAACCCCTTCGCCATCCGGCACGGGGCGAACGCTGGAATCCTGACCGGCCGGGCGCCATCCGCGGCCTGAAGCAGGCGCAAGCCCGCGCTCCTGACCGGCCGGCAGCTGGGGAAGGATACATTCATGGCACAATGCGGTTGACGGCGTGGATCGGAACGCGCTGGCGGAACAGGTGCACCTTGTCGGGCCGCGCCGCCAGAAACGCCAGCACGTTCGCCCGGCTCTTCAGGTCCGCCCCCGCATAGACCTTCAGTTCCTCCAGCGTTTCACGCTCCAAAATCCCCACCTCCAAATCCACGCTCGCGGGCAGGTTCGTGTGGAACGATGTGAACGATGCCGGCGGATGGCCCTGCGCCTGGAAGTGCGGCTGGTTCGTCATCAGCCGGCCCGCCGCGTCATAGGGCAGCACCTTGAGATGCACCACCCCCTCAACCACCCGCCGATACCGCGGGTCGCTGGGAACACATTCCGTCTCGAGCGCGGGATTGTTCGTGGCCACCACCTCTGGCATCCGCCGCGACCAGAGGTTGGTGCCGTAGAGATCATTGCCCTCCTGCCGCAAATACAGCGTCGGCGCCCCCCCCGCCGCCTGCGCCGGCTCGAACACAAACTGGTTCAGGCGCCATTCGTCCCCCGCGCGCGAGAGCACAAACACGTTTTGGAGGATGTTGGTGCGGAAAGTGACCCCGGTGCCGTTGGTCACGGGCACAACCGCCTGGCTGGCCAGAGAGACGCGGAGATTCACCAGGTTCGTCTGCTGGGCCGGGCTGACCTGCTGCAGATGATGCGACAACAGCCCCATCGTCGCCCGCACCCCTTCCATCATCTCCACCTGGTCCGCTCCGCGCCGGGTGAGTTCCTTGGTTTCGCCGAACATGTAGGTCAGCCCCGAGATGATAATCGTGAGCATCGTCACCGCCACCAGCACTTCCAGCAGGGAAAAGCCCGACCGGCCCCCAACGCCGGTGCGCGGAGTGCGCCGTGCCCCATGCCGTGGAGACGCCCTCCCGGACGGCTCGGGAAGTCCGTCGGGCCGAAATCCGCATGAACGAGGCGCATGCATGGTCAAGCAATCTATGGCAGCACAACCCGGTTGTTGAAGAAAAACAGCTCGGTGCCCAGGTTGTTGGTGGACTCGAGACTGCCCTGCACCAGCGTCCGGAAGGTTTTCCTCAAGGCCCCCACCTCGCCGTTGGCATGGATCGGCCAGGCGAACACGAGCCTTAGATCCCACAGGTTTGTCAGTGACGAAGCCGTGACCGGGCAGTTCGTGACGGTGGTGAACATCACATACTCCAAACCGCCGCCCGCCTCCTTCTGGGACGCCGGACTGCTCAGGGAAAAAAGCCGGGCGCGATTGATCTGGAATGGCCGGCTGAGGCGCCCGATGAGTTCATAGTTGTCAGCCGGCTTGACAAACGATGTTGGGTCGACGGTGACCGGATCCGTGTATTGATGAATCGCCTGCACGTGCGGGACCAGGTCGGTGCCCTCCCGCAGCCCGTTGCGGATGGCGTTGAGCCAGAACTGGGCGTCCTCGTTGATGATAATGCTCCGGCGGTTGTCGCGTTGCACCGTCATGCCCGACGGCAGCACCCCGATGATCGCCACCATCCCGAACGCAATGATCGCCAGCGACAGCGCAATCTCGATCATCGTGAACCCCCCGGCGCCCGCCCGCACCCCAGGCGCCCACTGCCTCCAGGCCCCTGCCCCGGCGGACTCAAGCACGCCGCCGCAACGCTCCCGTCGCGCCGCGGAGGCCGTCTTCTCCGGTCCGGGGCGAGCGCATTCCACGGGGCGCATGACCGATGGCGATGGGGTTTTCATTGGATCTCGGGGCGTTCCAGCCTGGCCCGGCCGGTGAGCCAGTCGATGCGGACGTGATTGAAGTTGTCGACCGAGTTGTTGGGGGGCTCCTCCACCGCGCTGGCCGGAGCCCAGGCCAGATTGCCGTCGTTGTCCAGACGCGCATCCACCGATCCCCGCGCCAGCGGGATGATCTCGTCCTGCGACGCGCTGACCAGCTGGCCCAGGTGATTGAACGCGAGGTAGGGAATCTCCATCAGGGGGCCGCCGATCGACGGGACGGGAATGTTGGTGGCATACAGAAAGTTGTCCGCTGTCGCGAGCTGGCTGATGTCCCCGCGGCGCGTGAACTTCGAGGTGGCGATGAAGATGCCCTCGGGCAGCGAACGCCACGGGCGCAGATACTGGGGATACTCCCGGCCGGGCTGGTCGCCGACCGTGCGTTCGACGTAGAGCGCGTAACCGGTCTGCTGATGCGCCAGAATGGTGGCGAGCCCCTCCGGATCCGCCAGGAACTGGCTGGTGAGGTTCCTGGCGGGATCCACCGGCGGCATGAACACCACATGCACCGTCGTCCGGTGGTTGATCGCCAGGCGGCGGGCGTCCGCCAGGTCGTCCAGCAGCTGCCGGTTCGCCGCAGCCAGAACGTCAGCGGATTTCATGCGCTTGAGCGACGGCGCCACCAGGGCCCCGATCATGGCCATGATCCCGATCACCACCAGCAGCTCAAGCAGCGTGAACGCCGGCCCCTTGGCGCTCCGGCGCCGCCAGCCGCGGCGCCCGCGCCCGGCGGCCGGGGCGGCATCGAGCCTGATCAATCCTTGTTGCGACTTGGTCCGCATGGGTCACTCCCAGCTCTTGATGTTGTCCTTGTTCTCGTCCCGGACATTCGCCGGGTTGTAAGCGGCGGCGATGCGGTGATCCGGCCCGACCGACCACACCGCCGCCCTCACGCCCGGGATGTCCCCGTAATATGCGTCGGTGCATTTCTGGTCGAAATTCAAGTCCACCGTGATGATGTACGGGGTGCCCCACGGGTCCCGATACACGTGGTCCGGCCCCAGCCCGGGCGACTCCGTCGTGACAGCGCTCCTGACATTGAGGCTCGAGACGCGCCGCGGGTTGCGCTTGTGGCCGTCGTTCGGGGCCACGTCCTTGTCCAGCAGGATGACCATGACGACGCTGTTGGGTTCCTTGCCGGGCAGGCCGAAGGTGTAGTCGGTCTTCCGATCCTCAATGGCCTTGGAGGCCGGCATCCGGCTGTATTCGGCCTGGTATTGCCGCAGCGCCGACATGAGCAGCTCGATTTCGACGCCGGCGCGGCGGACCTTGGCGCGCTCACGGGCGCCGGCCAGCGCCGGCAGCAGCAGCGCGGCCAGCACCGCGATGATCGAAATGACCACCAGCAACTCGATCAGCGTGAACGCGGCAAAAGACCGGCCGGTGACCCGCGTCGCGAAGAGGCGCGGCCCACGGGGCCCGCGGCTCCCTCCCCGGGTCGCGGGCGCAATGCGCCCGCGCCGCCATCGGCGGCGGCGCGCAGGCCGCGCGCTGCCGTGCCAGAGCGGCCGCCACGCGGTGTCCGACCAGGCGATCTGCAGCGCGCGCGCGGAACGGCTGGAACGGGGTGCCATGAGGTTGTTCATTTAGCTTCCTTCCAGTTGCCCAGCGTGACGAATGTGCCGCCCAGCTGCACCTCGGCCCACAGGTCGAAACTCTTCGGGTTGTGTTTCCCGGGAACCACGTAGTGCCACGGGTTGAAATCGCCCCGCCGCCCCGCCGCCGACGCCGTCAACAACACGATGCCGTTGGCCGCGGTCTTGTATTCGCGCTTCTTCACTTCGGCGTGCAAACTGCGCGGCCGCCGCCCATAGTCCGGGTCGTAAGCCCGCAGGTGCGCCTCGTTCACCGCGGTCTGGGGGGGCGCCGCGTTGTAGATGCGGTCGCGGTTGGTGATGCCGGCCATGGCGTAGACGGCCTGGATCTGCCCCCGGGTGATGCTCAGGCCGGGCTGGTTGTACACCGTAAACGTGCCGTCGGCATGGTTCGTCACCCCCACCAGCTCGTAAAACAACAGGTTCGTCGACGATGAACCCGTCCCGCGCTCCGCATGGACGTTGCACGGCGGATAAAACCCGAGTTCCTCCCTGTAACGCTCGATCAACGTCGCCAACTGCTGCATCTGCGCCTCCGCCGCCCGCCGCGCCCGCCACTTGCCCGTGCCCGGCATCGCCGCCAGAATCAACCCCGCCAGCACGCCGATGATCGAAATCACCACCAGCAGCTCAATCAGCGTGTAGCCCGGCGCCCCAAGGCCGCCTTGCGGCGCCCTGCCCCGCCCACGACGAGTTCGAAAGGCCGGATGAATCATAGGTACATGCACGCGGGTTCCGGAACGCACAGGTTCATGCTCGCTGACGGCCGGCCGCGTCACGGTCGCGCACCTCATCCTCCATGCGTTCGCTCAGCCATTGTTTGATCATGCTCTGGTAGTTCAGATACCGCGAGCGGGCCAGACGCTTGATGCGCGCCAGCATCCGCGGATCCATCCGCAACGTGATCGTCACCGACTCGCTCAGCTCTGAACTGTCCACCACCGACGATTCCATCAGCCGCATTCCAACACGGTTGTCCGCCCAAAACGCCGCCTCCGCCTCCTCGCGGTCGAACAGCGGCACCTCTTCCCAGTTGGCAATCGCATTCATCAGTAGTTGATCAGCGTCCGGTTCAACCGGCGCTCGTAAAACAGTTTTTCCTCGGGCTCAAACGCCCGCGCATACAGCACCCGGAACACCTTCCCATTCGTCCGATACACACTGAAAACGCCCGTGCCCCCTGCGGACATGCCCATGTTGAAATACCTGGCCTGGGCCGAGAACCGCGGGCTGTCCGGCAGAAGCCGGACGGCGAAGGGGTCTTCGAACGATTCCTCGATATCCCTGATGCTCAAAGAACTGTCCAAGTTGAACGGCGGGTTGCTCCAATCAAATTCCATATCCGATCACTCCGCCCTCAACCCGTATATCAAAATGCCATGCATTGTCGTTACAATGTATTTACGCATACCAGGCGAGTTTGTCAAGCGGGATCTTTTTTTCGTGCATGCACCCCCCAACCCGCGAGAATCCCCGCCATGCCATCCAAGTTTGCCATGCTGCTGGATTGGACGATTGGTCACTTGAACGAATTGAAGGAGCAAGGACACCGGTTCGTGCACGTGCATTCGGAAACGCTGGCAGCGCTCCGGCGGCAACCCGCCCCGGATCCACATTGGACGTCCCAGGCGGCTGCCCGTTCCTCCGCGCAGCAGTCCGAGCCGGCGGACGGCGCGCCCTTGCCTGCCGTGTCCGCAGGCGCGGCTCCGGACCCGGCGCAGGCGGTGCAGTCAACCTTGGCACAGGCGCCGATTCAAGTCGCGGGCGAGTCGGCGGGTGGCTGGGAGTTGCGTGGAGCCGGGGGCACGGGTGGGGGGCGGAGTCGGGAGGAGAAGGCGGCGGCGTTCGAGGCATTGCGGAAGCGGGTACTGGCGTGTGTGCGTTGTCGGAACCTGGCGGCGGCGCGGAGGCACGTGGTATTTGGGGCGGGGGACATCGATGCGGCGCTGATGTTTGTGGGGGAGGCGCCGGGGATGGAGGAAGACCAGCAGGGCGAGCCGTTTGTGGGGGCGGCGGGGCAGTTGTTGACGAAGATTCTGCAGGCGATGGGTTTGGACCGGCAGTCGGTTTACATCGGGAACATTTTGAAATGCCGTCCCGACACGCCGGGCCAGTCCTCCGGCAACCGGAAGCCGACGCCGTCGGAGATGCAGACCTGCGTGCCGTTTTTGGAGGAGCAGATTGACCTTATTGGGCCGAAGGTGTTGGTGGCTTTGGGGGCGACGGCGGTGGAGGGGTTGTTGGGCAAGACGGTGGGGATCACCCGCCTGCGCGGGCACTGGCAGACGTATCGCGGCATTCCGCTGATGCCGACGTTTCACCCGGCCTATCTGCTGTACAACCAGGCGCGCACGGAGCGTCGCAAGTTTTGGGAGGACATGCTCCAGGTCATGGAACGGCTGCAGATGCCCATCTCGAAAAAGCAGCGCGCCTATTTCTCCGCCGAGGGCCCATTTCTCACACGGCGGTGAGAAATGCGGGCTAGCAGGCCCATTTGCGCCGCGGCGGCGCAGCTTTCTTGGTTCAGAAACTGGGACGAACACCGAACGCTCAGCACCGAATGGCGCTGACGCGCACGCCATGCGCCGGAGCCAATGGGCAACCGCCATTCAGCATTCGGCGTTCGGCGTTCGGTGTTCGGCGTTCGGCGTTTGCCCTTGAGCGTTGGACGTTGAGCGTTGAGCGTTGAGCGTTGAGCGTTGGACGTTCGAAATTCCGCGGCTCTGATCATCAGCCACTTAACCCTCGAGTTTCTGGAGAACGAGGGTGCACGGCCGCGGGCCGGCCCGGAGGCACCGTCGGCGGGTGTTCGGGGGGCGGATTTTGTTGTGGCCATGGGGACGGGCTTTCCTACACTCCGGCGACTCTCTGAATGAACCGAAGAGCCGTCCCGCAGGCGCGCAGGCGCTTTGAACCTCATCGAGTCGGGGCCCGTCGCGGGAGCGGCGGATGCGGGGCGGCGGCGAACGCGATCATGAAGCCATGACACCATCGAAGGCCACGGTGAGCGCGGGTCTGCCCATGACCCGCAAGTGGGATCCGGAGAAACTGAAGCGGGACGAGCAGACGTTGATTGCGCTGGAGGCCGAGCCGCTGGTGCGGCGTTTGCGGGGGTATTTTCGGCTGACGGGTCCGGCGTGGATGCAGAGTGCGATGACGCTGGGCGCGGGGAGTGCGGCGGCGTCGGTGGTGGCGGGGGCGTTTTACGGGTACCAACTGCTCTGGGTGCAGCCTGTGGCGATGCTGTTGGGGGTGGCGATGATGGCGGCGCTGGCGAACATCACGCTGACCAAGGGTGAGCGGGCCTATGTGATCATGGGGCGCGAGCTCCATCCCTCGGTGGCGTGGTTGTGGGCGCTGGCGACGGTGGTGTCGACGGTGATCTGGCACTTTGCCCAATACGCGCTGCTGGGCGGCGCGGTGTGGGATCTGGCCAACGTGGCGGGAGTCCAGAACCCCGTGGATCCGGCCAGCGGCGCGCCGGCGACGCGCGCGGTGGAGACGCTGGTGCGGTTTGCGGGCGGCTTGGCGATCCTGGGGATCAACGTGTATTTGACGTGGAACTACGGGTCGAAGCCGGCGGGCATCAAGCTGTATGAGACCTTTCTGCGCTGGATGATCCGGCTGGTGATGTTGGCGTTCCTGGTGGTGGTGATCGTGCAGGCGGTCCACGGCCGGCTGAGTGTCGGCGGTCTTGTCGAGGGGTTTGCCGCGTTTCGGATCCCCGACCGGCCGGGTTCGCTGACCACCATTCTGGGGGCGATCGGCGCCGCGGTGGGGATCAACATGACGTTTCTGTATCCCTACTCGATCCTGGCCAAAGGCTGGGGCAGGCACCACAAGGGCCTGGCCCGTTTTGATCTGGTGATGTCGCTGTTCGTGCCTTACGTCATTCTCACCTCGCTCATCATCGTCGGCATGGCCACCACCCTTCACCAGCCGCCCTTCGGCACCACCCTCGGCCCCGAGGTCACCGCCGCCAACTTCAAGCCTGTGGACGCTGCGCAGAGCCTCGCCGTCATCCTGGGCAGCTCCATGGGCCGGATCGTGTTCGATCTCGGCTTCATCGGCATGGCCTGCGGCGCCATCAGCGCGCACATGGTCTGCTGCGGGTTTACCGTGTGCGAGATGTCCGGCCTCGAATACACGCCGTCCCGCTATCGCCTCTTCACGCTGGTGCCCGCCATCGGCTTGTTGGGCGTCATGATGCCGAGTCCCATCTGGCTGCCGGTGATGGCTTCCGCGGTGGCGTTCACCATGCTGCCCATCGCGTACATCGCCTTCCTGATCCTCAACAACAAACGCAGTTACCTCGGCGACGCCGTCGGCCGCGGCGCGTCCCGCCTCGGCTTCAACGCCGTGCTTCTCGCCGCCGTGCTGCTCGCGGTCGTCGGCTCCGCCATCAAAATCAAGTCCGGCGTCTGGGACCGGCTCTTCACACCGAAGCCCCCGGCCACGGCCCGCTGAGCCCGTGCGCCGGCCGGGATCGCGTCACGGCTTTTCGAGCGTCAGCTTGCCGACGGCGAAGGCGGCGGTTTGGAGGACGAGGCGGAAGTCGCTGCCGCGGTTCTGGCTGTTGAGCAGGCGCGCCTTGTCGAGGCGGAACATGGCGGTTTTCCAGGTCCGGCTGGCGGTGAGCGTCACGGTGTCCGGGCTGCGCGTGTAGGCGCCGTCGAACGGCGCGTCCGGGTCGCTGCCGTCGTATTCGACCGCGAGGGTGCCCGGGGCGGCATCGAAGTAGTCGACGCGCAGTCTGGCGTCGATGGGCTCGTCCGGTTTGAAGGAATCGTCCACGGCGAAATAGATGTAATGGCCGCCCAACGGGTTGCGCGCCATGGCGCGGGCGGCCCGGCCGGCGGTGATGACGGGTTCGGTGCGGCCGTCGTCGTTGTCGATCTGCGTCAGGCCGCGCGATTCATTGGGGTGGCCGAGGAGGATGGAGACTTGGGAGGCGTGGGTGAAGGGGCCGGCCGGCCTGGGGGGCTTCCATCCTTGTTTGAACCGGTCCGCGTATTTCCGGGTCAGTTCAATGTAGCGCCGGCCGTGTTCGCGGGAGTGGGCGATGTCGGTGCCTTCGTGGAATTCGTTCCATGTTTCGACCATGACGAAGGGGGAGGGCCGGCGCAGGAACTTGAGCCACTGCTCCTCGTAGAAGCGGCCGTCCCGGCGGTCGACCACGAGCGGCGCGCGGCCGGGCACGGCCGAGTGATCGTAGCCCGGCCCGAGCGAGGCGACGCCGGGGTTTTTCAAGCCCAGCGCGCCGCCCCAGGCGACCTTGCTGTCGGCGCGGACGCGCCACGAGACCTCGGCGGCAATCCACGGTTCGCGGCCGCCGAACTCCCTGGCGAACTCGGTTTTGGCGTGGGCGATGCAGGAGGCGTCGTGGTTTTTGGCGAAGCTGGCGGAGTAGAGCAGGACGATGGGTTTATGGTCGATCATGGCCCAATGGCGTGGGGGGATGAGGGAGAAGAAATCGCGGATGGTCGCGTAGAACCAGCGCCGCCCGAAGTCGGTGGCAAGGTCGACATGGCGGCCCCAGGCGTTGTGTTGGAGCGTGCTGGTGTCGTAGAAAAGCCCGATGCGGGGCGGCTGTTTGCCCTCGCGCAGCAGGGCCTCGCGCGCCCGCACGAGGGGCGGCAGGCCAGCGTAGCTCCAGTGCAGGCGGGACGCGGAGGGCTGCTCGGAGGGCGCACCCCAGAACACCGGCAGCAGGACATCAATCCCCGCGTCGATCATGTCGGCCAGCTGCTGCCGATGCCACCGATCGGACGCGTAGCTGAAGTCGTCCAGACTCGCCGGGTGTGTCGTCAAGGCGTCGCTGCCGTCGCCGTCCCGCAGGTGTTCCCCCGTCTCGGCGTTGTACCAGTAAAAATAATAGGTGCCCACAATCCGCTCCCGGGCGCCGAAGCTTCGGGCGCCGTCGAAATCGGACGGGCGGAGTTGAACGTGCGGGCCGAAGGCGGGCGGCAGGGTGGGATCCGCCGGGGCGCCGGCGAGGGCGAGGGGCAGGCTGAGCCAGCCGGCCAGGGCAGTGCGCGGTTTCATGGGCCGAAGGTTCGGAGCATGGCGGCGGCGGGGCAAGCGTGTTTCTCGGGCTTGCAGACCCATGGCGGCCATGAACGTTGTCGGCGCGAAGCGCTCTGAAGCCCGGTCGCCAGAGGGTCCAACGCGCAACGCTGGCGTTGCGGGGACGGCGGCCGGGTTCACCGCAGGTCTTCCAGCGCCCGGGCGAGGCGGTCGTATTGGGGAAGGGCGTTGTAGAGTTGGGCGGACACGCGGAGCAGGCGCCGGGGCGGGGCGGGCCAGGGGATGACGGGGACTTCGATGCGGTAGCGGTCGAGGAGCGTGTCCTGGAGGGGGTCGAGGTAGAGGGGCGATTTCATGGGGGCGGCGGACGGCGCCTCGGGGAGTGGCAAGGCGGCCATGGCGCCGATCATATCTTCCGGGCAGGGGACGGGAACGCCCAGGGTGCGGGCCAGGCGGCGCCGGGCGGCCAGGGCGAGGGAATGGTTGCGGGTCATGACGGCGCGCCAGCCGCCGGTGAGGAGGGAGGGGATGAAGTGGAGGGCGGCGGGGATGGAGAGCCAGGGGGAGGGATCGCAGGTGCCGGTCCAGTCGAATTCCAGGAGGAATCGCGGGCGATCGGAGCGGGGGGAATTGGCGCCGTGGCTGATGGTGAGGGGGCGCACGAGGCGTTGCCGGTCGGGGCGGACATGGAGGAAGGCGGCGCCTTTGGGGGCGCAGAGCCACTTGTGGCAGTTGCCGGTGTAATAGGCGGCGCCGAGGCGCCCGAGGTTCAGCGGCACCATGCCGGGCGCATGGGCGCCGTCGATGAGGGTGTCGACGCCGCGCGCGTCCAGTTCGCGCACCAGAGGTTCGACGGGCAGCACCAGGCCGGTCTGGCTGGTCACGTGGTCGATGAGCAGAAGACGGGTGCGGCGCGTGACGCGGCGCAGGACGGCGTCGATGACCGCGTCTGCCGACTCCAGGGGGAACGGCACGGGCACTTCGACCACGCGTGCGCCCGAGCGTTCGGCGACGAACTGCAGCGCGTTGCGGCACGCGTTGTATTCGTGGTTGGTGACGAGCAACTCGTCGCCGCGCCGGAACCGCAGGGCGCGGAGGACCGTGTTGACGCCGGTGGTTGCATTGGGCACAAAGGCCAATGCCCCGGGGTCGGCCCCCAGGAACCGGGCCAGCCCGGCCCGGGCGGTGTCGAGCAGGGGTTCGAGGTCGCGGACGAAGAACCGGACGGGCTGCCGTTCGAGGCGCTCGCGCCATTGGCGTTGGGCGGCGAGCACGGCGTGCGGGCAGCTGCCGAACGAGCCGTGATTCAAAAACGTGACCGCAGGATCCAGCGGCCACAGCGCAGGGTCCGCTGCGGGCGTCGCGAGCCGCCCGGCGCGGGGCGGGGTGGTCTTGGGTGGCGTCATGAAGGGCTCAGACGGCCACGAGGTTCACCAGCTTGCCCGGCACGACAATCGCCTTGCGGACGGTCTTGCCCGCCAGAAACGGCTGCACCTTCTCGCACGCACGCGCCGCGGCTTCGAATTCGGCCGAAGTCGCCCCCGCAGGCACCCGGATTCGGCCGCGCAGTTTGCCGTTCACCTGGACGGGGATTTCGATCATGTCCTCGGCGAGCAGGCTCGGGTCCCAGGCGGGCCAGGGTTGGTAACTGAGCGCCGGAGCCGGCGTGGCGCGGGCGCCGGGCGGCGTGGGGAAGGTGGCGGTGAGTTTCGACCAGAGTTCCTCGGCGAGGTGCGGGGCCAGGGGCTGCAGGAGGATCAGGAACTCGCGCAGGACCGCGGCGGGTTTGCATTCCCAGGCGAGGGCCTCGTTGACGAACACCATGAGGGCGGAGATGGCGGTATTGAACCGGAGGTGGTCGAGGTCTTCGGTGACCTTTCTGATGCAGGCGTGCAGCGTCTTGAGCTGGGCGGGCGTGGCGGCGGCGTCCTGAACCGCCGGGCTGAGCCGGACCTGGTCGAGCCATGTCCGGGCCCGGGAGGCATCGGCGGTCATGGCCTGGTCGAACTCGGTTTCGCTTTGGTCCTCGACGAACAACCGCCAGACGCGGCCGAGGAAGCGGTAGACGCCCTCGACGCCCTGGGTGTTCCACGGTTTGACCATTTCGAGGGGGCCCATGAACATCTCATACAGGCGGAACGCGTCGGCGCCGTAGTCCTTCAGCACGTCGTCCGGGTTGATGACATTGCCGCGGCTCTTCGACATCTTCTGGCCGTCCTCGCCGAGGATAAGGCCCTGGTTGACGAGGCGGTGGAAGGGTTCGGGGGTGGAGACGTGGCCCAGGTCGTAAAGCACCTTGTGCCAGAACCGCGCGTAGAGCAGGTGCAACACGGCGTGCTCCGTGCCGCCCACATACAGGTCCACGCCCGGCCGCGTGGCGGGCGCCTCGGACGCCGGGAAACCCGGGCCGGCGCCCGCGCGTTCGCCCGGTACCGGGTGGGCGGCGGCGGCAGCGCCCATCCAGTAGCGTTCGGCGGCGGGCTCGCAGAAGGCCGAAGGGTTGCGGGGGTCGAGATAGCGGAGGTAGTACCAGCAACTGCCGGCCCATTGGGGCATGGTGTTGGTTTCGCGCATCGCCCCGTCCGGAAGGTTCACCCAATCCTGCGCGCGCGCCAGGGGGGGTTGGCCGCTGGCGGTGGGCTTGTAGTCGGTCAGGTGGGGAGGCAGGACGGGCAGGGCGGATTCCGGAAGGGCCTCGTGGTGGAGCCGGCCGCGGGCATCGCGTTTCCAGACAATGGGGAAGGGTTCGCCCCAGTAGCGCTGCCGGCTGAAAAGCCAGTCGCGCAGCTTGTAGTTGACCGTGCGTCGCCCCAGGCCGCGTTCCTCGAGCCACGCGGTGATCTTCCGCTTCGCCTCGGGCGTCGGCAGGCCGGTGATCAGGCCGGAGTTGACGCTCACGCCGTCGTCCACATAGCCGATCGAATCCCGGCTCCCGGGGGCTTGGACGACGACGCGGACGGGCAGGTTGAAGGCGCGGGCGAACTCGAGGTCGCGGGTGTCGTGGGCGGGGACGGCCATGATGGCGCCGGTGCCGTAGCTGGCGAGGACGTAATCGGCGATCCAGACGGGGATGGGTTCCTGGTTGACGGGGTTGACGGCATAGGCGCCGGTGAACACGCCGGTTTTGTCCTTGGCCAGCTCGGTCCGTTCGAGGTCGCTTTTGGTGGCGGCCTGGCGGCGGTAGGTCTCGACGGCCGGGCGCTGGGCGTCGGTGGTGAGGGGGTCGACGAGCGGGTGTTCCGGCGAGAGGACCATGTAGGTGGCCCCAAAGAGCGTGTCGGGGCGCGTCGTGAACACGGTGATGGCGGGCGCGGGGCTGCCGGGGCGGGTGCTGGCGGGGGCGACGGCGAAGGTGACTTCGGCGCCTTCGCTGCGGCCGATCCAATGCCGCTGCATTTCCTTGAGAGCCGGGCTCCAGTCGATGGTGTCCAGATCCTGGAGAAGGCGCTCGGCGTAGGCGGTGATGCGCAGCATCCATTGGCGCATCGGCTTGCGGATCACGGGGAAATCGCCCACCTCGCTTTTCCCGTCGAGGACCTCCTCGTTGGCGAGGACGGTGCCGAGCTGTTCGCACCACCACACGGGCATTTCGGCCACGTAAGCCAGGCGCCGGCCGTCCCGATACGCGCGGCGCTCCTCGTCCGTCGTCAGCCCGGAGGGATACGGGAGGGTGTCGATGGGTTCGGCGCGGCTCGTGTCGGGATTGAACCACGCCTGGTACATCTGCAGAAAGATCCATTGCGTCCACTTGAAGTAAGCCGGGTCGGTCGTGTCCAGCTCCCGGGTCCAGTCGTAGCTGAAGCCCAGCGACCGGATCTGGCGTTTGAAGGTGGCGATGTTGGCCTCGGTGGCCTTGCGCGGGTGCTGGCCGGTTTTGACGGCGAACTGTTCGGCGGGCAAGCCGAAGGCGTCCCAGCCCATGGGATGCAGGACGTGCGAGCCGCGGGCGCGGTGGTAGCGCGCCAGGATGTCCGTGGCCGTGTAGCCCTCCGGGTGCCCCACATGCAGCCCCGCCCCGCTCGGGTAGGGAAACATGTCGAGGATGTAACACTTCGGCGGCAGCGCGCCGGAGTCGCATCCGTGGCGCTGCGCAAACGGATGGCCGGCGGGGATGATCTCGCCCGGGTTCCAGGCGCGGAACGTCTGCTGGCGCTCCCAGACCTCCTGCCATTTGGGTTCGATGACATGAAACGGATACTGCCGGCGTGTCTGCGACATGCGCGCGAAAATAGGAAGGAAGCCGGAACGAGGCAATGGCGATTTGGGCGATTTGGCTTGAAAGCTCCCGCACAAAGGACGACCTTGCACGTCGTCTCTGCCATGCACCGTTACAATCCCAGTGGTGTCGTGTGCGCGCGTCGTGGCGCCGGTTGGCGCCGGACAGGCAGGCTCGCGGTCCTGGCGGGATTGGCCATGGCCCCGGCGCTCGCGCTGGCGGGGGCGGCGGCCGGCGCGCCGGCCGGCGCGGCGGCGCAGGAGGCGGAGGTGGACATCGAGCCGCCGGTGTTGCCGCCGGGCACGCCCAACATCGAGGATTTGATGTCCACCCTGGTGCCGATGGTGACCGGGCCGTCGCGGTTCGAGCAGCCCACCACCGAGGCGCCCTCCTCGGTGACCGTCCTCACCGCCGACGACATCAGGAAGTTCGGCCACCGCACGCTGGCGGACGCGCTGCGGACGGTGCCGGGGTTGCACGTGAGCTACGACCGCAACTACTCGTTCCTCGGGGTGCGCAGTTTCAACCGGAGCGACATCAACAGCCTCAACGGCCGGGTGCTGATGCTCGTCAACGGGCACCGGATCAACGACAACCTCTCGGGAGGATCGGACGTCGGCACCGCCTTTTTCCTCGACGCGGATTTGATCGAGCGGGTGGAGGTCGTGCGCGGGCCGGGGTCGGTGCTCTACGGCAACAACGCGTTCTTCGGGGTGATCAATGTCGTCACCCGCCAGGGCGGCGAGGTGCGGGGCCCGGAGCTGAGCGGCGAGTATGCGCGGTTTGACACGTTCAAGGGCCGCGTGACCTACGGGTACCGGTGCGCGCGCGATGTCGAGCTGCTGCTCTCGGGCACGCTTTACGACAGCGAAGGGCCGGACCATGGGTCGGTCCACGGGCTGGATGACGACCGGTTCGGGAGCTGCTTCGGGTCGGTCCGGTTCCGCGGGCTGACGCTGGAAGGCGGCTACCTGGAGCGCGAGAAGGGCAATCCCACGGGCCAGTTCGACGCCATGGCGAACGATCCGGACCTCCGCACCGTGGATGAGCGCGGCTACGCCGCGTTGAAATGGGCCCACAGCTTCACCAACGTGCTCGACGTCGAGGGACGGCTCCATTACGACCGCAAGGACCTCGTGATCACCGTGCCGCAGTTCGTGCCGCCGCAGGGACGAACGGTGCACCGGCTGGTCGGCGTCGGGGAATGGTGGGGCACGGAGTGGCTGCTGAAAACGACGCTGGCCGACCGGCACACGCTCACGCTGGGCGCGGAATACCGCGATGATTTCCGGCAGCGGCTGGAGCGGCCACTGGGGCCGCTGAAAGGCGGGAACCGGGACACCTGGGGGGTGTTCCTGCAGGGGGACCTGGTGCCGCTGTCCAAGGTGCGGCTCAACGCCGGCCTGCGCTACGACGCCTACAGCCACTACGATCCCACCCTCAACCCCCGGGTGGCGCTGCTGTACGATCCCTGGATCGGCACCACCTTCAAGGCCATCTACGGCACCGCCTATCGCACGCCCAGTTTCCTCGAAGAAAATGTCGCCTTCCCCAACCCCCTCGTGCCCGAGACCATCGCCACCTGCGAGCTGATCTGGGAACAGCGCCTGGGCCGCCACCTGCGATCGTCGCTTGCGGGATTCTTCAACCGCATGGACGACCTGATCACGTTCGACCGCAACGTCGACACCGCCGAGGCCCGAGGCATCGAAATGGGGCTCGAAGGCCTCTGGACGGGCGGCTGGCACGGGCGCCTCAGCTACACCCTGCAGGAGGTCGAAGACCGCGCCACGAACGACCCGCTGCCCGATGCGCCCAACCACCTCGTCAAAGCCAGCCTCAGCCTCCCCCTCTGCCGCAACAAGATCTTCGCCGGCCTCGATTACCAATTCACCAGCACCCGCCGAACCGTCCGCGGCGCCTCGCTGCGCGGCGCCGACGCCGAGTCCTACAGCATCTTGAACCTCACCGTGTTCAGCCGCGAGCTGGTGAAGGGATTGGAGGTATCCGCCAGCCTCTACAACCTTCTCGACACCCGTTACGACGACCCGGCCACGCCCCAACACAACGAGGAGATCATCGGGCAGGACGGCTTCTCCTTCCGCATCAAGGCCCAATACCGCTTCTGACCCCCCCATGCCCTCCCCCACCCCCAACTCTCCAGATGCGCAGCCGGTCCGAAGCGATTACAATAAGGCCATGAACTCTCCTGGTGCCGGCATTTCAAGTCGGACGCCGTCCCGCGGTATCGGAAGCCGGCCGCGCGCGGCGCGGCTGCGGCGGCTGTGGGCGATGGCGGTCTGGCTGTGGGTGGCGGGTGGTGTTGCGGCCGAGATGGTGATTTTGCCGCCGGTGATTTATGAGCAGCCTGGGGACCAGGCGGTGTTGGCGGGCGGCAGGGCGACGTTTGCCGTGACCGCCTCGAGCAACGTGGCCACCTTCTTCCAGTGGCGTTTTCTGGACCGCCCCATTCTCGGTGCCGAGGAGGCGGTGCTGGTGTTGTCGAATGTGGATTTGAGCCAGGCGGGATCCTACAGCGTGGTGGTCGCCAACGCCGGCGGCGCCGTCACCAGTTCCCCCGCCACCCTGCGGATCATCGCCACTGTCCAGACGGTCAACTGGGATCCCATCGTGATCCCCGACTGGGATGCCCCCGGGCTTGCGCGTTCCACGATTGCGTTCGATCATGTGGACGGCGTGATTGCGCGGATGTCGGCCGTGTGTTTCGTGGTGAACCATTCGCGCCCGGACGATCTGGACCTGGGGCTGCTCGGTCCCCAGGGGCAGTTCGTCCATCTGATGTCCGACGCCGGCAACGGCTGGGGCATCACCAATGTCTTTCTCGAATTCGACGACGAGGGGGCCGTCCTGGCGGACGAGGGGCCGCTGACCGGGGGGGCCTACCACCCGGCCAATTATGCGCCCGACGATGACGCGTTGCCGGCCGTTCTCAGCGGGCTGCCCGCCAGCGCCCTGAGCGCCTTCACCGCCCAGGATCCCCAAGGCGCCTGGACCCTGTTCGTGGCGGATGACTCGCCGGGACACGGGGGCGAATTGCCCTCCGGGTGGGGGCTGGACATGACGCTCCACCTGCGCGAGCCCCACGCCTTCATGGTCGGCCTGCAGCCCCCCGCCGCCGTCTCGCCCGCCCCAACGTCCGCCTCCGGCTTCGGTCTTGTGCGCCTGGAAACCAACGGCCTGGTGTTCTACTCCATCGCGGTGGAGGGATTGGCGGGGGAGTTTTGGGACGCGAGCATTCGTGGCCCGGGCACGAACAACAGCCCCGCCTCCAAGCTGTTCCCGCTTGCGTATGAACCCCGGGACGACCGCTCCGGAGTGTTGCAGGGGGTGGTGACCAATTACCAGGGCCAGCAGTTCTGGCAGCTGCGCCGCAGCCGGCAGTTCGTGGAGATTCGCACCTCCCTTTATCCTCTGGGCGAGTTGGCCGGCCCCATCGTGCCCCTGCCGCTGCCGGAGATCCTGCACCCCCCAAAATCCCAAACCGCCATCGTCGGTGGCACGGTCGTGTTCGGGGTGGAAGCGACCAATCCCGCGCCCCTGACTTACCAGTGGCGCCAGGACTGGCGGCCGCTGCCCGGCGCCACGAACGCCACCCTCGCCCTCGCCGACCTGCGCCCCAGTCAGGCCGGCTCCTACGATGTCGCCGTCCGCAACCTCGCCGGCGTCGTCTTCAGCCCGCCGGCCGAACTGCGCCTGGAAGGGGAGCCGGTGTTCGAGTGGATTGCCCTGGCGCCGGGCACGCGGGGCAGCCGCTGGCTGCACACGTTGGAACCTCAGGGCATGCCGCACACCACCCCGTGCGGACCCATCGGCGTCTCCTCCCGCTTTCTCGGCTTGCTGCCGGAGGGCGACGGGACGTTGATGCTGGACACCGCCGGGAGCGCGTTGCGCACGGTGATGGCCGTCTATGCCGGCGACACGCTGGCCACGATGGAATACCTGGGGTGCGACGCGGCGGGTACGGCGGCGGATTACTGCAGGTGGGACACCGCCACGTGCGGGACGGCGACGCCGCTCATCGTGGAAGTGGACGGGCTGGAGGGGCAGCAGGGGGACATCGCGGTGAACTGGCGCTTCGGCGCGCCGCCCCAGGTGTTTGCCGCGGACACGAATCTCACCGTTCTGGCCGGCGAGCCGGCGGTGTTGGCGGCCGAGGCGACCGGCGTGCCCGTGCCGGACGTTCAATGGCAATTCCGGGGCGTCGACCTTGCCGGAGCCACCAACGCCACGCACGTCATTCCAAGGGCCGACGCGGCTGACGCCGGCGATTACCGCGTGAGAGCCGTCAACTTCATGGGCGCCGCCGCGGCGTCCGTCCACCTGCGCGTGCTCGCGCCGCCCCGGATCGCCCAAGCCTGGATCGAGCGCGGCTGGTTCCACTGCCAGGTGCTCTGCAGTCCCGAGTCGCACGTGGTGTTGATGGCCTCGCCGGACCTGATCGGATGGCATCCGGTGTGCACCAACGACGCCCCGCAGGGGATGGCCGAGTTTGTCGACACGAACGCGGCGACATGGCCGCGCCGATTTTATCGTGCGGAGGTGCGCTGATGCCGCGTTGACCAACCATGCGACTCCGGGGTTCTTCCACAGCGGGTTGGCTGGTTGGTCTGGCAGCAGGGCTTGGAGTGGGAGGACTGGCGCTGAGAAGCGCCGACGCGCCTGCCGCGGCCTACACGGCTTTTCAGCATCGCGCCTGGTATATTTACCTGATTTCCCAATACACCCAGTGGCCCACCAACACCTTTGCCGACCCGTCCGCCCCGTTCGTCCTGGGCATCCTGGGCAAGGACCCGTTTGGCCGGGACCTGGACCTGATCAAGGACAAGCCCATCAAGCAGCGCGCGCTCAAGGTGCTCCGCTTCAAGGAGGCCGCCGACATCACCACCTGCCACGCCCTCTACGTCGCGGATTCGGACCCGGAGCGCGTCAGGGCCATCCTCACGGCGCTGGCCGGACGGCCAATCCTGACCTTTGGTGAAACGGCGCCGTTCCGCCGGCACCAAGGCATCGTCACGTTGTGGGAGCAGCCCGAAACACGGGACAAGGCTTACCTTTATTTTGACATCAACCGCGCGGCCGCCAGGCAGGCCGGGCTGCGCATCAGCGCCTATGTGCTGAAGCTGGCCCGGCCCGACCCCCACGCCGCCTCCCCCCCATGAACCCACTTCCCCATCTCTCCCTGCAGGCCAAGCTCACGGCCATGCTCATGCTCACCACCGGCATCGCCCTCGTCGGCGCCTGCGCCGCCTTTGTCGTCAACGAACTGTTCACGTTCCGCAAAAACCTCGCCGTCGAAATCGCCACCCTCGCCGAAATCACCGCCCGCGATTGCGCCATCCCCGTCATGTTCGACCGCAAGGAGGAAGCCGAACTGACCCTCGCCCACCTCGACATCGCCCGCCGCATCCTGGCTGCCTGGGTCTATCGCCAGGGCACACTCTTCGCCAAACACCCCAAAACCCTCCCCGACACCGCCCTGCCCGCCGCCCCCCCCGCCACCAACTCCCACGCCTTCGGGCCCAACACCCTCACGGTGGCCCGTCCCATTCCCTGGCCGGAAGGCGGCCCGCTGTTCGACGAGAACGGCCGTCCTCTCGAGGCCGTCGTCGTGGTCAAAGTCAGCCTCGCCGACATGTACGCCCGCCTGGGCCGCTACGCCGGCATCGCCGCCATCGTCGCCGTCGTCGCCGCAGCCGTCGCCTACCTCATCGGCGCCCGGCTCCGCGGCCTCATCGCACGCCCCATCCTCGAACTGTCCCGAACCGCGCAGGCGGTTTCGGAGCACAAGGATTACTCGAGGCGCGCGGCGGCGCAGGGCCAGGACGAAGTGGGCCGGCTGGTGACTTCGTTCAACGAGATGCTCGCCCAGATTCAGCGGCGCGACCACGAGTTGCAGGAAGCCCGCAACACCGCCGAGCGCGCCAACCAGGCCAAAAGCGCTTTCCTCTCCTTCATGAGCCACGAGCTGCGCACCCCCCTCACCGCCATCAACGGCTTCAGCGAAATGCTCATCGCCGACCTCGAAACCGCCGGCCGGCCCGAGTGGGTCGACGACCTCCGCCGCATCCACGACTCCGGCAACTACCTCCTCGAACTCATCAACGACATCCTCGACCTGTCGAAAATCGAGGCCGGAAAGATGGAGGTTCACGTGGAATCCATCGACGTCGGCCGGCTGGTCCGCGAGCTGGGCCACGTCCTGCGACCTCTGGTCGAACACAAACGCAACCGGCTCGTCATCGCCTGCCCGGACGACCTCGGCACCCTGCAGGCCGACCTCATCAAGGTCCGGCAGTGCCTGCTGAACCTCCTCAGCAACGCCAACAAGTTCACCGAACAGGGCACCCTCACCCTCCAGGCCGAACGCACCGACCGCGCCGGCATGCCCTGGCTCACCTTCCGCGTCCGCGATACCGGCATCGGCATGACCCCCGACCAAATCCAAAAGCTCTTCCACGTCTTCACCCAGGCCAGCGAGCGCACCTCCCGCAAATACGGCGGCACCGGGCTCGGTCTTGCCCTGACCAAACAGTTTGTCACCATGATGGGCGGCGAGATCGACGTTCAGAGCCAGGTCGGCGAGGGATCCACCTTCACCCTTCACCTCCCCGCGCTCTCCACCCTCTCCCCCCCCCCCCCCCCCCCCCCCCCCCCCCCCCCCCCCCCCCCCCCCCCCCCCCCCCCCCCCCCCCCCCCCCCCCCCCCCC
>JAFGQR010000185.1 GCA_016935555.1 Verrucomicrobiota bacterium | reverse complement strand
GGCGTTGGGCGGGGGCAGCATGCGCTGGGGGAGGGGTGTCTTCCGGGGCTGGTCAAGGTGTGGGGGCGGGGGCGGGGTTGTTTCCGATCAAGCGGCGCAGCTCGGAGTCCGGGGAGTGTCCTTGGGCGAGGGCTTTGGAGTAATGCCATTGGGCCAGTTCCCTGAAGGGGGGCTGTTGGGTGGCGTAGACGAGCGCCAGCGAATGGTGGGCTTCGGGCCATTCGGGTTTGAGCTGGAGGGCTTTGCGAAGGGCGGTTTCGGCGGCGGTGCGGGCGCCTTTTTGGATGAGGGTTTGAGCGAGAAAATACTGGGTCCAGGGGTCGTCGGGATTCAGTTTGGCGGAGAGGCTGAGGGCGTCGAGGGCGGGGTCGTATTGGGCCTGTTTGAATCGGAGATGGCCGAGGAGGAACAGGGTATGGGGGTTTTGGGGCTCGAGTTTCAAGGCGTGCTGGAGGGTTTTCTCGGCTTGCTCGAGCCGCTCCTGCTTGAGCTGGACGGCGGCGAGGTTGTCGAGGGTGAACACATGGTTCTGGTTGGTGCTGAGAACCTCGAGCAGCAGGTGCTCGGCCTCGTCGAACCGATGTTCCCTGGAGGCCTGCATGGCCTTGGCAATCAGCGTGCCCGTGTTGGGAGGCAGATCGGCAACGGTGATTTTTTCCGCATTGGCGACGGCGGCTGGGGCGTTGGTGGCGCGGCGCTGGAACAGGACCAGTTCCTCGGGGGTGTACGGAACGGCTTTGGCCTCGTAAACGTCGAGCTTGGCGAGCACCGATTCGAGTCGCGTGGCGAGGTCGTCGGTGCCCCGCGCCGCCGGCCGGCTCTTGGTGCGCTCAAGCTCCCTGAGGGCGACAGCCAGTTTTCCGCGAAGCTCATCGCGCTGGGCGGTCAGCTCGTTGACCTTGTCCGACCTGAGATCGGCCTCGGACCGGCTGAGATCCCGGATGCGGTTTTGCAGAAGGATCTGCTCGGTCCTGAGAGCCACATTGGTGGCTTGGAGAGCAGCAATGATGGCCCGGGCCACGTCCAAATCCTGGGGCGCGCCCACGCCGGCGGAAAGAACCGCAGAAGGAGAGGTGGCCACGGCGACGGAAGCGGTGGCCAGGGTGAGCTGGGTTTTCAGGCCCGCGTTTTCCTGCCGCAGCGTTTGAAGGAGCGCGTTCTGTCGAACGAGACGCTCTTTGAGGTCCGCAATCAGGACGCGTTCCTGCTCCGCCAGCGCCGGGTCAACTGCTGCGGGCGGCGGCGTGGCTGGCACCGCCGGAGGCGCGGCGGGGACGGCCCTGGCTTTTTCCTGTTCCAGGCTGACGCGCAGCAGGTCCAGCTCCTGTTGCAGCTGCCGGATGCGATCTTCGGCTTTGGCCAGCTCGCGGGCGTCGACTGCGGCGGGCTGAACCGAGAGGGCTTCCTTGAGTCTGTCTTCGAGATTGGCGTTCATGCGGGTCAGGCGGGCGATCTCGTCCGAAAGGGCTTTGACGGTATCGGCAGGAGGCGACGGTGCCGGGCCCGGCTCAGGCAGGGTTGGAGGCGGGGGGGGGGGGGTGGGGATGATGCTCGCCGGCGCGGGTTGAGGCCCCTCGGGTGGCGCGGGGGGCAGGGCGACGCCTGGGGAGTTGGTGGCGAGCAGGTGGGGGGCGAGTGTTTCGAGCTGGCGGGTGAGGTATTGCATCCGGTAGCCGACGACATTTTCGTTCCAACCGGGGTGCAGCGCGGGGTATTCCTTGAGAATGGCATAGGCTTTGGCGTAGGCATCCGCCGCGGCGCGCGGCTGGCGCTTGGCCCGCCAGGCATCGCCCTCTTGGATGAGGTTGTAGATGCCGACGTATTTCTCCTCCGGCCCTTGTCCCCGGAGGACCAGGGCGCTGAATCCAAGGAAGGCGCACAACGCGCAAAAGGCAGCCAGACCGTTTCGCATGGGAGACAGTCTAGGCGGAAGCAGACCCGGTTGGCAACAGTTCCCGCGCCGGTCCGCCGCCGGACAGGGCTCTTGACAACATCGCGGGCTCCGGATCAAGCCCTCCCGTGGCCGGCGCGCCGCATCCCGGTTCTGCGGCTGTCCGTCCTCCGGTTCGTCGTCGGCGCCGCCGGGCCGAGAGGAAGCGGGAGCAGGGGAATCGCGGGACGTTGCGGCCGAGGATTCGGGCTTGGCGTTGTTGACGGCGATGCCGCAGGGTCGGGTTGGGGGATTTTGTGCTGTTCGCGGGGCGGAAAGCGTGGCACATTACGACATCTTTGGCATGAGAGTCTTATCGATACTTCTGAGCACCCAGGTGCTGGTTTCGGTCGCCACGGCGAGCCTGAGCAGCTTGGACACGAATGCGCCGGTGGTGAAGTACACCAACGTCGCGGCGTTGGTGCCGGACCCCAACGACGCGAACATTGCGAAGGTGATCGCCAACCTGCTGGAGCACAACCATTATTTGCGCACGAACTTCAACGACGAGGTGTCCTCCAAGTTCTTCGAGAAATACCTCGAAAACGTGGACAACCTGCGCCTGTATTTTCTGCAATCCGACATCGAGGAATTCGAGGGCTATCGGTATCACCTCGACGAGCTGACCAAGAGCGGGGACACGACGCCCGCGCGGGTGATATTCAGCCGTTTCCGGCAGCGGCTGGACCAGCAGTTCGATTACGTGTTCCGGCTGCTGGAGTCCGAAAAGTTCACCTTCACAGGGGACGACCGCTACGTGGTGAACCGGAAGGACCAGCCGCGGCCGAAGGACATCCAGGAAGCCCGTCGGCTCTGGCGCGACCGGCTGCGGTTCGAGTACCTGCAGGAGAAACTCAACAAGGAAACCCATGAGAACATCGTCCGGATTCTCCAGCGGCGCTACAACCGGATTTTGCGTCTGATCAACGATTACGACGCGAGCGACGTGCTGCAGATCTACCTGACCTCCCTGGCCCGGGTCTATGATCCCCATTCCGATTACATGGGGAAAGCCGAGTTCGAAAACTTCGAAATCGGAATGAAGCTCTCGCTGTATGGCATCGGAGCCCTGTTGCGCTCCGAGGACGGGATATGCCGGATCCAGAGTCTGACCCCGGAAGGGCCGGCCGAGCGGAGCGGGAAACTGCATCCGGACGACAAGATCATTGCGGTGGCGCAAAGCAACCAGCCGCCGGTGGAGGTGGTGGACATGCCGCTGCGCAAGGTGGTGGAATTGATCCGCGGGCCGAAAGGCACGGAGGCCGTCCTGACCATCATCCCCGCCAGCGCCTCCGACCCCTCCGTGCGCCAGACCGTCAAATTGCTCAGGGACGAGATCAGGCTGGAAGACCAGGCGGCCAAGGCCAAGGTGTATGAAGTGCCGGTGGGCAACGGCGACTGCATCCGGCTCGGGGTCGTTGACCTGCCCTCGTTTTACTCCGGATTCGAAATGGACCGGAGCAAGGGCCCCAACCAGCAGAAGAGCACCACCGCCGATGTGGCCCGGCTCCTCAACAAACTGGTCGCCGAAAACGTCGCCGGCGTCATCCTCGATCTGCGCCGCAACGGCGGCGGTTCGCTCGAGGAAGCCATCAACCTGACAGGACTGTTCATCGACTCCGGACCCGTGGTGCAGGTCAAAGACGCCAATGGCCGGGAAACCGTGGATGAGGACAAGAACGATCCGTTCCCGGGAGAGTACTACCGGGGCCCCCTGATGGTGCTCACCAGCCGGTTCAGCGCCTCAGCCTCCGAAATCCTCGCCGGCGCCCTTCAAGACTATGACCGCGCCCTCATCGTCGGCGACTCCTCCACCCACGGAAAAGGCACCGTCCAATCCCTCATCCGCCTCGCCCCCCTGTTCCGCGCCTCCGGCGTCATCCCCAGCCAGGAACCCGGCGCCCTCAAAGTGACCATCCGCAAATTCTACCGGGCCAGCGGAGCCTCCACACAGAAAAAAGGCGTCATCCCGGACATCGTTCTGCCCTCCCTCTACAACGACGCCAAAATCGGCGAAGCCGCCCTGGAAAACCCCATGGACTGGGATGAAATCAGCAGCGCCAGGTTCGAAAAGCTCAATCGCATCAGCCCCCACCTCGCCGAACTCAAAGCCAACTCCGCAAAACGCGTCGCCACCGACCCGGACTTCGCCTACCTCGCGGAGGAAATCAAGCGCGCCAATGCCGCGCGTGAGGAGAAAAGCGTCTCCATGAACGAGGCCACGCGCCTGAAGGAGAAGAACGAGGCGGAAGACCGCGCCAAAAAACGCAAGAAGGAACTTGCGGCACGACCGCAACCGACGGGCCAAGTCTACGAAATCACCCTCAAAAACGCGCACCTCCCCGGCCTCCCGCCGCCCGTCACCCCCACCAAGACCGCATCCACCTCCTCCATCCCGTCCCCGCCGCCGCCCCGCGGCGAACCGGCCGGGCATTCGAGTCCCGTCCCCGCGAGGCCCGCCAGACGGGGCTTCATGACTTTCGCCCCGCGCGGCGAACCGGCCGGGCATTCGAGTCCCGTCCCCGCCGCCGTCGCCACCAACGACCTGGCCCAGGGCACCCCGGCGCCCGCCCCCGCCGGCGCGGAAGACGCAGCGCCGGAGGAGGACGAGGAAGCCGCGCCCAAGCTGGATATCACCCTTGAGGAGGCCAAGCGGATCCTGATGGACTTGGTGCGGTTATCCCACCACGGCGACATCCTGGCGGCGGCCGTGCCCAAAGACAAGAAAGCGCCCTGAACCACGGCGCGGCGCACGGGCAGAATGGCTCCCGGCGCGCCATGCCTCCCAAGGCCGGCGTCGCTTTCCGCCCGCAGGCAACGCGCCCGGAACCAGCCTCGCAAGGCGGGCGATGCCCCGGCACCGCTGCGCGCCGGCAAATGCCGGCAAGGACGAGTCAACGCCGCCGGCAAGTAAATGCTTGCATCCGTTCGGGGAATCTCCTAAATGGTCGTCGGATATTTTGAAGACGCCCGGCCGGGGGCAATGTGAACGCACCGGCGGGCCGACACAACCGACGCGCAAGCTGAAGTCATGGGGAAGTCAACGGGGGGCGCCTGACGGAGACCGGCAGACGCTGCGGTCGCGAGAGAAGCCAGTGTAACCCTGAACAAATCGCGCGAGGTGCATCGCCGAACAGCGCGTTCGTCGGCAGGCAGCAGACGATACAGGCGCTGATTCCCGGACCAGGCAGGAAGCAGGTGGCGGCGCCATGGACGCATGAGGACGCTTTTGGTCATGGCTCAGCACGTGACGTTGGCTGAGTCAGTTCGTGCGGCGTTGAACCCGGACCAATACCGGGTCGTTCACCGCATGCACGTGGCAGACGCCGAACCGCTGCTCCACCAGGGGGTGGTGGATGTGTGCGTTTTCGATGCGGACCTGGCGTTTGCGGAGGGGTTTTGGGGGCTGGGCAAGATCCGGCAGAAGCTGCCCCAATGCCCCATCTTGGCCTACACCGAGCCCAAAACCTGGGAATGGGAGGAGGAAGCCTACCTGCAGGGCGTCACCTTCGTGCTCACCAAGCCCGTCCGGGCCCGCCTGCTCAACGGGCTGCTGGACCGGCTGCTGGCTGCCCCGGCAAGCCCCCCCCCGCCGCCGCCCCAAACCGTTTTCGCGCAGGCGTGGCCGGCCGACCCGGCGGCGCACGCGGCGGAGAGCCTTCATGAGGCGAGCCGGGCGTTGAAAGTGCTCCGCGATTTCTCGCCCATCCTGACGCATTCCCTGCACGCGGAGGCCATGCTCAAACAGTTTCTGTTGCTGCTGCGCGAAATCATCGGCGTCAACCGCGCTGCCATCTTCCTCCGAAAACCCCTCCGCCCCTTCGGCCACGCGGCGACGATGGAGGAAAGCCGGCGGCTGCATTCGGCCTGTGCGTTGGGGATTCCGTTCGGGCTCCTCGAACATTTCCAACTGACGCTCGAGTCGGGCATCGGCGGCTTTCTGCACCAGCAGGGGCGGATTCTGCGGCGTCACGGCTTCCAGGGGGCGGACCCGGAAATCGAGAAGGAGTTTGAGTTGCTGGGGGCGCAGGTGGCGGTGCCGATGCTGGACCGCGAAACGCTGGTGGGGGTGGCGGTCTTTGACGGGCGGCTGACGGGCGAGCCGCTGGCCAACCCGGAGTTGGAGTTGATCTTCCACCTGCTGGAGGAGCTGGGATTGGCGGTGAAAAACATCTGGCTGCACGACCAGCTGGCCGGCAACCACGAGATGCTCGCCGACATCCTGCGCCAGCTCAGCAGCGCCTGCGTGGTGGTCGACCGCGACCTCAACATCATCCACGCCAACAAGGCCGCCCACCACTTGCTTACCCGGCCCGGACGGCGCGGCTCCGAGTTGGAGTTCAGCGACCTGCCGCAACTGTTGGGCAGCCGGATCTACCAGGTGCTCAAAACCGGCAGCGGCTTGGCCCCCTTCACGTTCTTCCCCCCCGACCACCCCGAGAGCGTCCACCTCGTCAGCATCGTGCCCTTCCAACGGCATCACGCGCCGCTGCCCAGCTCCGTCCTGCTCATCGCCGAAGACCGCACCCAGGCCGAGCAGCTGCAACGCCTGGAAATCGAAACCGCCAACCTGCGGCTCGTCAGAAGCATGGCCGACCGCCTCGCCCATGAAATCGGCAACACCCTCGTCCCCCTCGCCACCCACCAGCAGCTCCTCAAGGAACAATACAAAGACCCCGCGTTCCGCGAGTCCCTCGAAACCGCGCTGGCGGACGGCATGAGGCGGATCACCCGCCTGGTCAACCAGATGCGGTTTCTGTCGCGCGAAGTCCCCGATGCCATGGAGGCCATTCCGCTGACGCAGCTCGTGTCCGAAGCGTTCGATGAGGCGCAGGAACAGCAGCCCGCCCGGCCCGGCAGGCTCGAGTGCGACATCGGCAGTCCGCTCATCTTCCTCAATGGCGACCGCGCCGCGTTGCGCCACGCCCTGGCGGAAGTCATGCTCAACGCGATCCAGGCCAATCCCCAAGATCCGAAGGTCGAAGTCTGCGCCACGACAGAGCCCCGGGGCGGCAGCGCCGCCCGGGTCGAAATCGAAGTCCGGGACAACGGGGAGGGCTTCACCGCCGAGGCGGCGGAAAACGTCGGCAAACCCTTTTACACCACCCGCAGCGTCGGGCTGGGCCTGGGCCTGGCCGTCAGCCGCAAGATCATCGAAACGCACCGCGGCAGCCTCACCGTGGTGAGCCCCCAACCCGGACACCACGGCGTCGTGCGGATCGCCCTGCCCTCCGATGCCACCCGCCTGTCGACCTCTTAAGGAAGGATCCCCTATGAACATGCTCGCCACACTGAACCCCGAACCCGGCACCGACGCCCCCGCGCCCCTTCCCGCGCCCGACTCCAGGGGGACGCTGCTCATTGTGGATGACGAGGACGGTCCGCGCCAGTCGCTCAAGGTCATTTTCAAGGGCGACTACGAGTTGTTGATCGCCCACGACGGCGCCACGGCCATCGACCTGGCCCAGCGACACCCCGTGGACGTCGCCGTGCTGGACATCCGGATGGCGGGCATGTCGGGCATCGAGGTCCTGGAGCGGCTGAAGTTTGTGGACCCCAACCTGGAGGTGGTCATGATGACGGCGTTCGAGACGGCCGAGACCATGAAACAGGCGCTCCGCCTGCGGGCTTCCGACTACATCAACAAGCCGTTCGACGTCTCCACCATCCGCGCCGCCGTGGCGCGCGCCATGGACCGCCGCACTCTCGCCGGCGAAATCCGCAAGACCATGGCGCAGCTCGAGCAGCTTCAGAAGGACCTCAACCGGCAGAAACTCGAAGACCAGATCATCCGCGACCGGGGCGAGATCTATGCCAGCATCATCCACGACATCAACGGCCCCTTGACGATCATCTCCGGCCAGATCCAGATGATCAACCAGCACATCGAGGCCCGCCGCACCCTGCTCGGGGAGGACCTCGAGATCGTCAAGGACCGCTTGAAACGCCTCACCCGGCAGGTCACCGCCTGCATCGAGATCTCCCGGCGGTATCTCCAGTTCCTTCGGCAATCCCCCGGCGACAATCCGCGGGTCTGGATCAACCAGATCCTCGGGGATCTGGAAGGCTTGCTCAAAGTCCACCCCAGCACCCGCTCCAACCAGGTGCTCATTCATCCGCTGCCGGAGGACGTCACGGTGCTCGCCAACGGCACCGATCTCATCCAGATCCTCCTCAACCTGACCCTCAACGCGCTGCAGGCCACGCCGGAACCGCACCGCGTGGAGATCTCGGGGCAATTGCTGAACCATCCCATGGACGTGGCCCAGTTCCGGGAAAGCCCCGGCGAACAATTCATGAACGGCGACAGCCTCAAAGGCGTCGCGCCCCTCCTGGCCCTGTCCGTTCAGGACAATGGCCCCGGCATCGCCCCGGAGGTTCTGCCCAGGATTTTCCAGCCGTTCTTCACCACCCAGCCCCAAGCCCAGGGCACCGGCCTGGGCCTGACCATCGTCCAACGCCTCCTCAACGAAGCCCACGGCGCCCTCCACGTCCATAGCCAGGTCGGCCGTGGCTCCGTCTTCACCGTCTACCTCCAGGCCCGCACCGCCACCCCCGCCCCAACCCTGATCTGACAAGCCCCGTGCTCAGCCTGCCCGGCCCTCGCCGCGTTTTCAAACGGCGGGTTTTCTCGGCGGCGGCGGCAGCCTCAGCTCCTTGAGCTTGCGGAACAGCGTGCTGGGATTGATGCCCAGTTCCTTCGCCGTTTTCTGGCGGTTGCCGTTGTGGCGGCGCAGCGCGTCGGTGATCAGCAGCTTTTCCATGGCGCGCAGGGACATGCCCTTGCCCCACCGCAGCGCCTCGCCCGCAGACCCGATCCGCAACTCGGGGGGCAGATGCTGGGACTGGATGACGCCGCCCCGGCACAGCACGAAGGCGTGCTCGATGATGTTCTCCAACTCGCGCACGTTGCCGGGATATTCGTGATCCATCAGGCGCGCCAGGACGTCGTCCGAAACCCCCGAGACATCCTTGGTCTTGAGGCGGTTGAACCGCGCGATGAAATGATCGATCAGCAGCGGGATGTCCTCGCGGCGGTCGCATAGCCGGGGCAGTTCGAGGCGAATCACGTGGATGCGGTAAAACAGGTCCTGGCGAAAATGACCCTGCTCGACCAGCTGGCTGAGATTCCGGTTGGTCGCGGCGATGATGCGCACGTCGGCCCGCACCGGCTCGATGCCGCCCAGCGGCTCGTAGACGCGCTCCTGCAACACGCGCAGCAGGCGCGCCTGCATCGCCGGCGAAATGTCGCTGATCTCGTCGAGAAAGACCGTGCCCCCCTCCGCCAGCGCAAAACGGCCCGGCTTGTCGCGGCGCGCGTCGGTAAAGGCGCCGGCTTTGTAGCCGAACAGTTCGGATTCCAGGAGGTTGTCGGGCAGCGCGCCGCAGTTGATGGCGACAAACGGATGCTTCCGCCGCGGACTCAGGTTGTGGATGGCCCGGGCGAACAGTTCCTTGCCGGTGCCGCTGGCGCCCTCGATGAGGACGGTGCTGCAGCTCTCGGCGACCTGGGGCAGGAGTTCAAACAGGGCGCGCATCGGGGCGCTGCGGCCAATGATGTCGGAAAACGAGTGCTGCTGCTGCAGCTCACGACTCCATTCCTCCACCAGCCGCAGATCGCGGAAACTCTCCACCCCGCCCACCACCCGGCCGCGCTCGTCCTTGAGCACGGCGGTGGAGACGCTGATGGGGATTTTCTGGCCCTTGGCGTCGACGATGTGCACCACCTTGTTCACGACGGGCCGCCCGGTCGCCAGGGTCTGCCGCAGCACACACGAGCTTTCGCACACGCTGGCCCGGAACACGTCGCAGCAACGATGCCCCAGCGCGTCGGCCCGTCGAATGCCCGTGATCCGTTCGGCAGCCCGGTTGAACGACGTCACGCGCCACTCCGTGTCCACCGAGAAGACACCGTCCGGCACGTAGTCCATCAGGTTGTTCAGCATCGCCAGAAGTAAACCAGCTTCCCCCGACCGATGCCAATTGCATTTCGCCACACGCCGCCCGCCCCCATTGCAAATCGCCCTTCGAAATTGTGCTGGCAACGCGGCCGGTCCCCGTGCTTTTCTGGCACGTCGTCGATGCGCTGACCCATGCAACCCGCCACCCTCTTCCTCACCACCCTGGTCGAAAACACCGCCCACGGACGCGGCCTCCAGGGCGAACACGGCCTCTCGTTCCACCTCCACTCCGGGGGGCGGAGCCTGGTGTTCGACACCGGACAGAGCGCCTTGCTGCTGAAAAACGCCGACACCCTGGGCGTGGATCTGAGCGGCCTCGACGCCATCGTCCTGAGCCACGGACATTACGATCACACCGGCGGATTGCCCGCGGTTCGCGACCGGGCCCCACGGGCCCGGCTCTATCTGCATCCCGCGGCCCTGGAGCCGAAATTTGCCGGCAATCCGGACGGCACCAGCCGGCCGGTGGGGATGGAGGACGCGGCCCTGCAGGTCGTGCGGCAGGCGGGCGACTCGGTGGTGTGGACCACCCAGCCCACCGAAATCCTGGACGGGATTTTTGTCACGGGCGAGATCCCGCGGCAGACCGCCTACGAGGACACGGGCGGGCCGTTTTATCTCGACGCGGCCTGCCGCCGGGCCGACCCGTTGGTGGACGACCAGGCGTTGTTCTTCGACACGAAGGATGGCCTGGTGGTGGTGCTGGGCTGCGCCCATGCCGGCGTGGTCAACACGCTGCTCCATGTGCAACACGTCGCCCCCAACCGCCCCATTGCCGTCGTGGTGGGCGGATTCCACTTGCTGGCGGCCGGCGAGGAGCGCATGACGGAAACCGTGGCGGCGCTGGGGCGATGGAACCTCCGGCGGCTTGCCGCCGGCCATTGCACCGGGACCGCCGCCGTCGTCCGGTTGTGGAGCGCTTTTCCGGGCCGCTGCGCGTCCTGCGCGGTGGGCACGCGGATGGCCTTTGAGCGATAACCGCCGCGGAATCTGCGCCGAATTGGCTCGTCGTCGGAACGTGTGGGTGCATGCGAAAGCGCCGGCTCGCGCCGGCGCACACGCCGGCGCGCCGACGTTGATTCCTTTCCAGTTCATGGCGCCAATGCGCTTGGAGAGCGTCCGCCCTTTGCATGAACCGCGCTTCCACGCACCGAAGGTAGGGCGAGACTCCGTCGAGCCCATACTTCCCTTCACACGCTGCGCTTATGTGGACCCGCCATTGCGGGGAGCCCAACGCCTGCTGATGTCGCGAAGCGAATCCAGGCCAACAGGATGCGGACGATTCAAGCGCATCAGGGCACCGGCAGCG
>JAFGQR010000184.1 GCA_016935555.1 Verrucomicrobiota bacterium | reverse complement strand
TCACCAGCACGCCGTAAAAGGTGCCTTCCTCAAGTCCTGTGCAAACGGCGACGCGGGGCTCCACTTGGCCAAGCTTCATCGCGAGCAATTCAGTGCTACTGAACTGTGGGAAGAACGCTTTTGTTCCAACAGCAAATAGGTCTCCTGCGCTGTTCGCGGCCAAGAACCAAGGATAATCGTTCCGCCGCATTCGCCAAAGCAGAGACCCGTCGGGACTGTATTTTAGGACCACACTTTTCAGGGGTATACTAACGTCGTTGGTAGTTTGGGAAACTCCCATCACGTATATGTTCCCTTCGTGGTCAGTCGTAACGCTATTGGCGAGATCCTGGAAGCTGGCGAATGCACCGTAGGTGGCCGCCCAGAGGAAATCCCCGTTCGAACCATACCTCAGCACCAACATGTCCAGGCCTGATCTGTCCGACGTTGTTTGCGGTGGCGTCGACGAATTCCAGAACGCCCCGACCACGATCAAGTTACCTGACTTGTCTACGGCAAAGTCGTTCGCATATTCATTGCGATTAACAGCCCCGTAGCGTCGCGTCCAAAGATGTGTGCCATTCAGGGAAAACTTCACTGCTACGATGTCTACACTGGCAGGAACGCCCGGCTGTGCGCTGCTCACTGCCAGGAGTAGGTTGTTCTCGTGGTCAACTGCGATACCTGTCCCGTTGAGATCTTCATGTGTTATCCCTGGCCCGAAGGTCAGATTCGTGCCCCAGAGGACAGCGCCATTGGTGTCAAACCTTGCCGCGCCGAGTGCCGAGGGAGTCCCGGGCGTTAAGCTAGCCAAATAGTAGCCACGATCGTTGGGGAGCACTCGAAGCAGAGCGCGGTCGTACCGACCGCAGCTTTTCCAAAGAAGATCCCCAGCGGCGGAATACTTAACCACGCCGACGCAACCTGACACGTATACGTTTCCGTCTTCGTCTGTGCCGACGGAATAAATCGCGGTGTTGCCTGCATAGCCGCAGGAGTTGGTAAAGCGCTCAGCCCAGAGCTGGGTTCCATCGGGCGCATATTTGGCAGTCGTGTAGACCTGGTGGTCTTCACAGTAGGAATCACCGGCTACGATCACGTTGCCTTCGCGGTCCAGGGTCATGGCGGAATACCGTGCGTCAGCGAAAGGAGGTGTGGAATCCAGTCCGCTGATCCATTGGAGCCGGCCATTCCGATCCAATTTTAGCACCGTGGCGGCAGGATCATATGTGGGTGCGGAATAGCTCCGGCACGTCACGAAAAGGTTCCCCGCATCATCGGGGATCAGCGCAGTGGCTGGTCCGAGTATTGCATTTGCCGTTTCGTCGGCTGTTGTTCCCGCAAATGCCTCGAATCGTGCCACCCACGAAGGCGGGAAATCGCAGGTGTGCTGGCCAAACGTCACCGCTGGCACCACGAATACGGTCGTCAGGCCGAGCATCATCAACAGAATTGTCTTCGGCGGATGATGGGTGTCCGTCTTCATGCGTTTCGTGGATTAACGCCGAAACCCTACGCCTGCAGATGGGCATATGCAAGAAGCATCACCCTCCTTCCGAGCACGGAATCCATCCCGTTGGTGAACCCCCTGGGCGATGAAAGCCTTTTGGACCAAAATTCCCGGGCGCATAACCCATCGCTCTGGCGGTGCGGGCGGAACTCGCGATCCCCCCCCCGGTCATTCGCCTCGAGTCGGGCACGTCGTGCGGACCGGCCCCAGCCACAACTCCGGCCCGCAGTGGGGCAAGAGGGGCGGACGGTGGAGTGGGGGGGCACGCCGGACGCGCCCGGTTGCCGCAAGGAAGCGGCGGCGTGGTGAACCATGTCCCTCCATCACCAGCAGACTGGATCGCCTTACAGGCTGGCCCTGGCGGCGAACGCGGGGGCTTCCTGGGATCAGCCCGCCTTGCCCCTCAGCCCATCAATCCGATGAAGCAGTGCGTTGGTGGGCGATGGATACCACTGGCCACCACGGGGGGATTTGATGCCGCGCCGGTTGAACTCATCCATGATTGCCCGGACTGTGAGCTTGCCCGACTTGCGGATCTCCTCGACAACAGGTCTCAATTCCCGCGCCTGCGCCTTCGCCCTGGCCGCATTCTCGCGGGCCAGGATCTTGCCGTGGGTGCCCAGCTTGACTCCTCGGGCCTTCGCCGCTGCCAAAGCAGCCTTGGTGCGGGCGCTGATCAGCCGCCGCTCCTGTTCGCTCATCGCCGCGTGGATGTGCAGCATGAACGGGTCGGCGTTGGGGAACTCCACGGCGCAGAACTTGACCCCGCGCTCCATCAGGCCTGCGATGAACGCCACACTGCGCGCCAGCCGGTCCAGCTTGGCAATGACCAGGGTGGCCCGCGTCTTCTTGCACAACTTCAGCGCCTTCTCCAACTCCGGTCGCTCCGCCTTCTTGCCGGTCTCCACCTCGGTGAACTCCGCCACCAGGTCCCAATGACCACCGTTCAAGTAGTCCAGGACCGCCTTGCGCTGGGCTTCCAGACCCAGGCCTGATCGCCCCTGCTCCTCGGTCGAAACCCGGTAGTAGGCCACGAATTTCCCTTTGTTTTCAGCAGTTTTCTGCATATTCGACTCGCTTTCTGTACCATGCGGATGAACCATTCCGTCAATGATGCGAACCGGTTCGTTCGTTGAGTGAATGGTTGGCTCTGAATCGGGGTCGGTATCGGTATCGGTATCGGCATCGAAAAGAACGCCATGGGTTTTGGGCACGAGAACCTGGCTTTGTACCGCGCGGCCATCGATTGCCAGCGCGGGGATGCTCTTGACGAGGAAGCGGGCGAGTATGGAGAGGATGGAAACGATACCGATTCCGATAGCAACGCCGACCCCGAGGGGAATAGGAAGCCATGAGACAAACAGGCTGCTGCAGTGAACGCGCCGATTGCGCCCTGGTTCCAATTGCGGGGCTCCTGGCGGCGCGTCACTGAGCAGCGGCGTTCGGTGGCAAGCATGAGCGTTTGGAATTCGCGAAAATAAGGGAATCCTCCGCCCTCACCCCGGCCGGGGTGCCAAGGCGGACCAGGTTCTGACTTGACATTTGCGGGTGGCGTTGATCAGGCTCGCAGGGTGACAGACCGGGACACACCGGGCGGCGCAGCGAATCCCGCCGAAGGGCGGGATCGCTGGCCTTCGAGTTATGCATCTTAAGTCCCCAGGTTCGCGTACATCCATTTGCATCCTCGTCGCCGTGTTCGTGCTTACGGCGGCGTTTGGCACATGGTGGCTGCTGAATCGCACGGCAGATGAGCCCTTCCACCGCGGGCATCCATTGAGGTATTGGGTGCGGCAGTATGAAGCAGCCACGGACGCGGGACCGTACATGCCATTCCGTTTGTCGCGGGAGAGTGCCGCAGCCGTGCGGGAGATTGGTGCTAATGCCGTGCCGACAATGCTCCAGTGGATGACCAGACCTGAGAAAGGACTGAATGCCAGGATCGTGGCTTGGGCAAATGATGACCGCATTCCCTTCTTGGCGAGACGCCTGATGGTTTCGGTTTACCCCAAGTCGTACCGACCCGATTTGGCGATTCTGGCATTTCGTGTCCTGGGCTCGGATGCCCAGTGTGCAGTGCCTTCACTTCAGCAGATGCTCCATGCACCGGACAATGCTCGATGGGCAGTGATGGCGTTGTGTGCGGTCGGCCCTGAAGGTGCGGCTGCGCTGAGTGAGGAATTCCCCAAGATTGAAGAGGGAACTCTACGAGCGAACATCATCAACCAGTTGGAGCACGGAATGACATCAGGGCTTGAACCGCACTGTGCATCCTTCTTGGCGCGGCGGCTGGATGAAGATTCCCATGCTGCGGTTCGCATGTCTGCCGCGCGGATGCTGGGGAGGCTCACAAATGCGGCGACGGTGGCAGTGCCTGCACTCACGAAGGCATTGCAGGATCGCGACGGTGGGGTACGTTTCACGGTGAGCACCAGTTTGGGGCAGTTTGGTTCATCAGCTACTTCCGCCATCGTGCCTTTACAGGGAGCATTGAACGATGCAAATCCACAGGTTCGACTCGACGCAACCCGGGCGTTACGATCCATTCAAGGCAGAGAAGGAACGACAGATGAAGGACTTCAGTAGTGGTGAATCGCACAGAGCGTTTGTGGTTCGATTCGTCCATGTTGAAATGTTGGTTGCCGTGTGCTCCCAGACCACGCCGATCTCCGAATGCGGCGCAGGACCTCGCCGCATTTTTTCGCGACGCAGGAGCGAAAACATCTGGAGTCCTTGACCCGTGAGATTCTGGCGCAAAGCAAAGACCGGGTGAGTGAGGAGCGAGCCATGCGTCGCCGCCAGATGAAAGGGCTCTGGAGAGGTTTACCCCCCTCCAATCCGCCAAGTTCGGCTAATGGCGGCGCCGCATCCCATGCGCGGCGCTGATGCCCCCGCGTTCACCCGCCGCCCTGCCGGGTTCATCGGCGCGATGCGCGTCCGGATTTTGGACGTTTCCCCCACCCATGAACCGAGCCGGGGCTGCGGACGGGTCAGGCATTTGCGGCGGGCGGGGTGCAAGCGGGGATTTGGACCGCGCTGTCGCGTCCGCGGGGGACGCGGCCGAGGTGGAAGGTGAGGAAGCGGTGGAGGAAGTGGTGGAGGTCGCGCATTTGGGTGTGGGGGAGCCGCAGTGCGGCCAGGGCGGGCCAATCGGCGGCGGCCAGTTGGCGGAGGGCGTCGCGGCTGGCGGGGTTCAAGCCTGGGGGGGAATCGCCGGGGGCCAGGCCCAGGTGGTCGAGCAACTTCAATTCGAAGGCCCAGAGGGTGGCGGCTGCGGGGGGGTGGGCGCAGAGGTGTTCGAGGAAGCTCCGAAACAGGTCGTGGAGTTCGGGCAGGGGCGTTTCGGTTTCGGTGGTTTGCTCGATGAGGGTGGCGGCATAGGCGGTTTGGCGGAGGCGCTGCAAGTCCTCGCGCAACACGGCGTGCGGGTTTCGCAAGGCCACTTCGCGCAGCGTGTGCAGGTCGGAGCGGCGGCTGCGGACGAGGCTCAGGTCGGCTTCGTAAAACAGATCCAGTTTCCCCCGGAAGGGCGACTTGGGGCGGCGGGCGCCTTTGGCGACGGTGGCCACGCGGCCCAGGTCTGCGGTCAGCCAGTGGACGATCAGGCTGGTTTCGGTCAGCGGCCGGGTGCGCAGGATGAAGCCGGTGGTGCGCTCGTCCATGCCGGGGAGGGCGGGGGGGCTAGCCGCTCAGTTGGGCGGGCTGGGGTGGGGGATCGGACAGCACTTTGGGGATGGCTGCATCGGGAAGGGAGGACGGGTATGGGGGTGCCACTGAGCCGAGGCTGATGATGAAGCGGATGCCGTCGGCGACGGACATTTTCAGGTGGACGACCTCGTCTTCGGGCACGAGCACCAGGTAACCGGAGGTGGGGTTGGGGGTGGTGGGCACAAAAACGCTGACGACTTTCTTTTGGGTGCGGGCTTGGACTTCCTCGTTTTGTTCGCCGGTCAGGAAGCCCACGGAATAGTGGCCGACGCGGGGGAACTGGACGAGGACGACCTGTTTGAACGAGGATTTTCCCGAGGAAGAGAAGGCGTCGTTGACCTGTTTGATGGTGAGGTAGATCTTGTTCAGCAGGGGGACGCGCAGGAAGACCCGCTCGAAGAAGGCGATGATTTTTTTGACGACATAATGCCGGGCCATGGCGCCCACGAGGGTGACGAGCAGGACGGCCCAGAGGAGGGCCACGACGCTCCAGTACCAATGGATCGGGCCGCTGCCTTCGTGCGCGTGGGTGAGCGTGCGGGGCAGGAAGAACAGGAGGGTGTCGGTGAAGTTGCGGGACACGGTCCGGAACAGCAGCAACACGATGGCAATCGACACCGCCGCCGGCAGAATCACCGCCAGCCCGGCGAAGAAATCCCGCCGCCATCGGGCGATTCGATTCTTTCTCATGGCGGCAGCTTAGGACTCCCGGCGACCGTGCTCAAGGCAAAGTGGCGCGCCAGGTGGCGCAGCCGGCGGTTCTCCTCCCGCTTCATGCGCCGGCGCGCGGCGGGCTGGCGGTCGTCGAAGCCGTCGAGGTGGAGCAGCCCGTGAATGAGGTAGCGCGCCACTTCCGTAGTCCACCGGGTGCGGAAGCGGCGCGCCTGCCGCACCGCCTCGTCCACGCAGATGACGATGTCTGCGGCCGGCGTCTCGCGGGGCGGCGCGCCGGCGGCGTTGGCGTAGTCGAACGCGATCACGTCCGTCGGGCCGGCGTGCCGCAGGAACCGCTCGTTGAGCCGCGTCATTTCCGTCGCGTCCACCAGGTGGATGCCCAGGTGGACGGGCCGGCGCGGGGGGTAGCGGGTGTGCAGGGCGCGCACGAGTTGTCGCAGGCGGCGGAGGCGGACGGTGCGGGTGTGCTGGCGGTTTCTCAGGGTGAGGCGGGGGGTCATTCGTGTTTGCCGCGGTGCGCTTCGTAGGCGGCGATGATGCGTTGCACCAGGGGGTGGCGGACCACATCGCGGCGGGTGAACTCGACGATGGCGACGCCTTCAGTGCGGCTGAGGGCGTGGCGGGCTTCGACGAGGCCGGAGTGTTTATGGGGAGGCAGGTCGATCTGGGTGATGTCGCCGGTGATGACCGCCTTGGAATTGAAGCCGAGCCGGGTCAGGAACATGAACATTTGTTCCATCGTGGAATTCTGGGCCTCGTCGAGGATGATGAACGCGTGGTTGAGGGTTCGGCCGCGCATGTAGGCCAGCGGGGCGATCTCGATGCTGCCCCGTTCCATGTGCCGTTGGATCTCCTCGGCCGGCAGCATGTCGTGCAGGGCGTCGTGCAGCGGCCGCAGATAGGGCGCGATCTTTTCATAGAGGTCGCCCGGCAGGAACCCCAGGGCTTCCCCGGCTTCCACGGCCGGCCGGGTGAGGATGATGCGCGAGACCGCTTCGGCGCGGAGCGCGGAGACGGCCATGGCCATGGCGAGGTAGGTCTTGCCAGTGCCGGCCGGGCCGATGCCGAAGGTCAGGTCGTGGGCGCGGATGGCTTCGACATAGGCTTTTTGGCCGATGGTTTTCGGGGTGACGCCGGCCTTTCGGGCGGAGGTGTGGATGCGGTCCGTGTAGAGGCCCTTGAGCGCGTCGGCGCCCTCCTGCTGCACGATGCCCAGCGCGTAGTTGAAGTCCCGCGTGCGCACCGGGGTGCCGCTCTTGAGCGAGGCTTCGAGCAATTGGAACATCTGCTTCGCCTGTTCCAGCGCCGCCGCCGGCCCGTCCAGCCGGATCCACCCGTCGCGGGAGGTGGCCTTGACGCCCAGTGTCGCCTCCAGGGCGTGGAGGTTTTGGGAATCGTTGTTGAAGAGTTGCTGGGCGAAGCGGGCGCTTTCGTAATGGAGCGTTTCGATGGGCATGCGATGGGGGCGCGGCCGGTCCGGGGGGTCAGGTGTCTTGAACCAGCGCCGCGCGGAGCCGGGCGGCGACGTCCGTCAGGGCCTCCGGCAGGATATGGGTGTTGGCGAGGACCGGCATGAAATTGGTGTCGCCGTTCCATCGCGGCACGATATGGATGTGGAGGTGCTCGACGATGCCGGCGCCGGCGCACCGGCCGAGGTTCATGCCCACGTTCCAGCCGTCCGGGTTCATGGTCTTGGCGAGGGCATTCATGCACCGGCGGGTCAGCTTCATCAGCCCCGCCAGCTCCTCGTCCGTCAGGTCGTTCAAATCCGCCGTCTGTTTGTAGGGGATGACCATGAGGTGGCCGCCGTTGTACGGATACGTGTTGAGCATCGCGTAGCAGGTGCGGTCCCGCGCCACCACGTGGTGCGCCACATCCTCGCTGCTTTGCGCGATCCGGGCAAACAGCGAGTCCCCCTGGGCCGGCGGCTTCGGGGCCAGGATGTATTCGATGCGCCAAGGCGCATGCAACAGTTCCATGCTGGGAAAATAACGGCATCCGCCCCGCATTGTCAAAGCCGGCCTGCATCCCGCCGCCATCCAAATGGTTGCGCCGCTCCGCCCGCCATGGCACACTCGGCCCGCATCGCAACATCACATCCGACCCCACGCATGAACGCCCGCATCCTCCAAGGACTCGCCTGCGCCGGCAGCGTCGCCCTCATCCCCCACTTGTCCGTCGCCGGCCACATCCTCGAATCCGCCCGCCCGCTGCCGGTTCTCCACGACGTGGACGTGGTGGTCGTGGGCGGCACGTCGGCGGGCGTGGCCGCCGCGGCCGAAGCCGCCGGGAAGGGCGCGCGGGTTTTTCTGGCGGCGCCGCGGCCGTATCTTGGGGAGGACGTGTGTGGGGTGTATCAGCTCTGGCTGGAGGCCGGTGAGGAACCCGGCACGGAGCTGGCCCGGCGCGTCTTCGCGCCGTCCGGGCCGGACGCCGACGTCGATGCCGGGCCGCGGCTGGGGTTCACGTATGAAGCGGACCTGACTTCGGATCCGCGTCATGCGGACACGACGCCGCCGGGGAGGCTGAAGGATGGGCGGCATCACAGCGCGGCGGAGCAGAGCGTGCAGTATAACGGGGCGGTGACGGTGTGGGTGGATCTCGGGGGTGTCCAGCGGGTGGGGCGCGTCCGGCTCATGGCGTATCAGCGCCCCGGCGATTTCGAGGTGGCGACCGTCACGGTGGCAGCCAGCCGGGACCGCCAGAGCTGGCAGACGGTGGGGGTGATGACCAACGATCAGCTCGGCGGTGCCGCCTTCGAAGCCGCCGCCCTCACGCTGGGATTGCCGGTCCGGACGGACGCGCGGTATCTGCGGATGCGGGCGGATCGGGGACCGGACGCGAGCCGGATATTGTTGGGCGAGATTGTTGTGGAGGGGGAGGCGCCGGCTGGCGGGCGTCCTGCGGTTGCCGAGGCGCCTCGGGGGGTGAGGCCGCTGCAGGTGAAGCGGGTGTTGGACCAGGCGCTGCTGCAGGCGGGCGTGCCGTTTCTGTACAACTGCCCGGCCACCGAACTGCTGACCGACGCGCACGGCTACCCGGCGGGCGTGGTGGTGGCCAACCGTTCCGGGCGGCAGGCGATTCGGGCCAAGGTGATCATTGATGCCACCGACCGCGCCTCCATCGCGCGGCAGGCCGGAATCGCGTTTCGCGACATCCCGGCGTCGCCTCCTGGATTCTCGCGTGTCGTCGTGGGCGGCCCGCCCCGGACGCAGGACGGCCTGATCCGGCGCGAGCGGCCGGTGCCGTTGCAGATCCGCGACCGCGCCGGAGCGTCGCACCCGGTCCATGAATACCAGCTCCGCCTCCCGCTGCCGGACGCGGGATTTGCGTCGTGGGCCGAGGCCGAACAGCTGGCGCGCGATTGGACGTGGACGCCGCAGGCCGTGGACGCCTCCGAGGTGTTGTTCCAGGTGCCGCCTGCAGCCATGCAGGGCAAACAGTCCCTGGCCGGCGGGTGGCCGGGGGCGGACCAAGTTCCCTTGGACGTGTTTCGTCCGGCGGGTGTGGACCAGGTTTTCGTGCTGGGGGGCTGCGCCGATGTTTCGCGGGAAACCGCCGCCCTGCTGGTCCGTCCCGTGAACGCCATGGCGGTGGGTGCGCGTGTCGGGGCGAAGGCGGCTGAGGTGGCGCGGGGGTTGCCTGCGCCCGAGGGCGTTCACCTGGCGCGCGTGCCGGTGGCGCAACCGGTGCGCGGTGAGGTCGCCGAGGTGCGGCCTGCGGTCAATCCGCGTGTGGGGTCCGAGTGGGTTCCGGCGGAGGCGCGCGCGTTGCCGGTATTGGGGGAGTACGACGTGGTGGTTGTGGGCGGCGGCACGGGGGGTGCGCCGGCGGGCATTGGGGCGGGGCGGCAGGGGGTGCGGACGCTGGTGCTGGAGCATTTGTATGGGCTGGGGGGGGTGGGGACGCTGGGGCTGATCAGTACGTATTATCATGGGAACCGTGTTGGCTTCACGAAGGAGGTTGACGACGGGGTGGTGGCGTTTGGCGACAAGGCGGCTCGTGTCAACCGCGCCAGCTGGAATCCCGAGCACAAGATCGAATGGTACCGCCGCGCGCTGCGCCGGGCTGGCGTCGATCTGTGGTATGGGACGCTTGGAGCCGGCGCCGTGGTCGACCGCGGGCGCGTGACCGCCGTGGTGGTGGTCACTCCGCACGGGCGCGGGGTGGTGTGGGCCAAAGTGGTGATTGATGCAACCGGCAACGCCGACATCGCCGCCGCGGCCGGCGCGTCGTGCCGGTATATCGACAAGACGCACGTGGCGGTTCAGGGCACGGGTTTGCCGCCGAAGGAACTGGGCGCCCGCTACACCAACACGGATTACACGTTTGTGGATGACACGGACATTGTGGACACGTGGCGGGTGATGGTGATGGCCAAACAGAAATTCCACACCGCCTACGACGTGGGGCAGCTTGTCGACACCCGGGAACGCCGCCAGATTGTGGGTGACTTCACCCTGTCGCCGATGGACATGCTGCTGGGCCGCACGTTCCCCGACACCATCGTCATCTCGCGCAGCAACTTCGACACCCACGGCTTCATCGTCCATCCCCTGTTCATGCTGCGGCCCCCCAACCGCGCCGATGTCGATGTGCGCGTGCCCTACCGCTGCCTGCTGCCTCGCGGCCTGGACGGCATCCTGGTGACGGGCTTGGGCATCAGCGCCCACCGCGATGCCGTGCCCGTCATCCGGATGCAGCCTGATGTCCAAAACCAGGGGTATGCGGCGGGGGTGGCTGCGGCCATGATTGCCCGGCGTGGCGGCACCACGCGGGATCTCGACCTGAAGGCCCTGCAGCGTCACCTGGTCGAAATAGGCAACCTGCCCCAGCGCGTGCTTTCCGAGACCGACTCGTTCCCGTTGCCACCGGAGCGCGTCGCCGCCGCGGTGGCCCGGTTGACCAACCAATACGACGGCCTGGAGATTGTGCTGGCCCAGTTCGAGGTGGCCCGGCCGCGCCTGCGTCAGGCTCACGCCGCCGCCACGGACAAGGCGGCACGGCTCGTCTACGCGCATGTGCTGGGCATGATGCACGATGGGACCGGTCTTGACACCCTGCTCGAGGCGGTCCGGTCGGCGGCATGGGACAAGGGCTGGCGTTACACGGGGATGGGGCAGTTCGGCCCCAGCATGAGTCCGCTGGACAGCCTCATCATCGCCTTGGGCCGCACCGGCGCCCCCCAGGCCCTCGAACCCATCCTCGAAAAAACCGCCCAGCTCACCCCGGATAGCGAGTTCTCCCATTTCCGGGCCGTTGCCATGGCGCTTGAAAGCCTGCGCGACCCGCGCGCCGCCAAGCCCCTGGCCGACCTGCTTCGGCAACCCGGCATGAGCGGTCATGCGCGCGGGGACATCATGGCCGCGGTGAAGGACGTGCCCGGCAGCGGCACGGACACCAGCCTGCGCAACCTGGCCCTGAGGGAGCTGGTGCTGGCGCGCGCCCTCTATCGGTGCGGCGACCACGAAGGCATGGGGGCCGGCATTCTGCGGCGCTATGCTGCGGATCTGCATGGCCACTATGCCCGGCACGCCCAGGCCATCCTGGCCGGAAAGCCGGGCCATACCCCTTGACCTTTCGAAGCTGCCGGGAAATCACCTTCCCCCAGCCGCGGAACAACCCGCGATGCCGTGCAATCCCGCCCCGGGGCGGAATCGGCGGGTGGAGAGCACCGCGCGCCATGCGCCGGAGCCAATGGGCAACCAGTGAATTGTGCCGTGTCGTGTCTGGCGTTGAGCGTTGTGCGTTGAGCGTTGAGCGTTGAGCGTTGGGCGTTGAGCGTTGAGCGTTGAGCGTTGAGCGTTGGGCGTTGAGCGTTGAGCGTTGGGCGTTGAGCGTTGAGCGTTGAGCG
>JAFGQR010000183.1 GCA_016935555.1 Verrucomicrobiota bacterium | reverse complement strand
CGCTCAACGCTCAACGCTCAACGCTCAACGCTCAACGCTCAACGCTCAACGCTCAACGCTCAACGCTCAACGCTCAACGCTCAACGGTCAACGCTCAACGCTCAACGGTCAACGCTCAACGGTCAACGCTCAACGGTCAACGGTCAACGCTCAACGGTCAACGCTAGGGGTGAAAGACGGTGGCCGCGCGGGCGGCGGCGTTGAGGAGCGGTTCGGGGAACACGCCCAGCGCGAGCATGCCGGCGATGCAGCCGTACAACACCGTCCGGCCCGGCCACGCCACGCGAATCGGGGAGAGATCCGCTTCCGGCGGCGGGGGCGACCAGTAGACGGCCCGGATGACGTTGAAATAATAATAGAGCGACACGACCATCCCGCCCAGGGCCACGGCGACCAGCCAGTGATACGCCGGACCCTGTTCCACCAGGGCCTTGAGCAGCAGGAATTTTCCGAAGAACCCCGCCAGCGGCGGAATGCCGGCGAGGGAGACCATGGCCAACGTCAACGTCGCCGCCAGCAGCGGTGAACGCACACTCAACCCGGACAGGTTGCGGAGGGTGTCGGCGTCGGCGGTCCGCGAGACGAGCGCGATGACGGCGAACGCGCCGAGCACGGTGAACAGGTAGGCGCCCAGGTGGAACAGGATGGCGGAGCCGCCGGGGATGGGCTGGTTGAGGTTGGCGGCCATGGCGACGGCGCCGAGCAGCACGTAACCGGCGTGCGCCATGCTCGAATACCCCATCATGCGCTTGAGGTTCTGCTGCGGGATGGCGCACAGGTTGCCGTAGAGAATGGTCGCCGCCGCCACCAGCATCAGCAGCCCGCAACCGCGCGCGGCGACGGACGGCACGGCGCTGAACAGCACGCGCAGCAGCAGCACCACTCCCGCCGCCTTGGATCCGACCGCCAGGAACGCCGTGGTGGGGGTGGGAGCGCCCTGATACACGTCCGGCGTCCAGATCTGCAGCGGGACTGCGGCGATTTTGAAACTCAGACCTGCGAAGACGAGGACCAATCCCAGCAGAAACAGCGGCTGTCCGCTCAGCGCCTCGGCGCGGGCCGCCAGCTCGCGAAACTGCATCGTGCCGCTCAGGCCGTAGACCAGCGCAATCCCATACACCAGAAACGCCGAGGCCACCGCGCCCAGGACCAGGTATTTCACGCCGGCTTCGAGCGACATCACGCGCTGTCGCTGGTAACTGGTCAGCACGTAAAACGCGACTGTGATCAGTTCCAGCGCCACGAACAGCATCACGAAATCGCACGCCGACGCGGCGAGCATCATGCCCAGCAGCGCGAAAAGCACGAGGCTGTAATACTCCGCCGCGCCCGCGTCAAGATCGCCGGCGCAATGCGCGGCGAGCAGCAGGACGAAGACCGCCGCCAGGAGAAAGAACCTCTTGAAGAACAACGCGAGCAAATCCAGGACAAAAACATCTCCCCACCGCACCTGGAGGTGCTGGAAGGCGGCCGGAGCCACCGGCAGGCGCAACTGCAGCGGCGGCCAGACCAGGCTGCACACCAGCACCAGCGCCACCCCGGCCGCCGCCACGTATCCCAACTGGCGCCGCCGCTCGGGCGGCAGCCACAGCCCCATCAGCAGCACGCCCAATCCCAGCAGCGCCACGGCTATCTCAAGGTTGAATACGCCAAGGATCATGGCATCGCCGAACTCCTCGGCATGGCCGCGGGCGGGGAGCCGGGGGCGGCGGGGGTGGCTGCCAGCGCCGGCGCGCGGGGGGCGGCGGGGGCCACGATGAGGGCGGCCGGCAGTTGGAGGTTGTCGGTCAACCCGCGGGGAAAGCAGCCGAACACCATGAGCGCGCCCAGCAACAGCACAAAGGGCACCCGGCGCCACCCTGACATGTCCGGCACGCCGGCGCTGTGTCCGGCCAGCGGTCCGTGGAAGATCCGCCGCACGGCGCGGAGCATGTACACGGCGCCGATGACCAGCCCCGCCCACGCGGCCAGGGCCACCCATGTGTGCGGACTGGCCAGCGTGACGGTTTTCGACGCGCCAAACAGGACCAGAACCTCGCCCGCGAAGTTGGCAAAGCCCGGCAGGCCGCACCCGGCGAGCATGGCCATGATGGTTGCGGTGCCGAGGAAGGGCGCCTGCCGGAGCAATCCGCCGAGGTCGTTCATTTCCAGGGTGCGGGTTTGCTGCCAGAGGTGGCCGCCCAGGCCAAACATCAGGGCCGCCAGGAACCCGTGCGCCACCATGACCACCACGGCGCCCGCCAGCCCGATCTGCGTCAGGCTGGCGATTCCCAGGAAGGCAAAGCCCATGTGCGCCACACTCGAGTTGGCAAACAGCCGGTTCAAGTTCTCCTGCCGCATGGCCACCCAGCCCACATGCAGAAGGTTCCCGAGACAAAGCGCCGCCAGCACCGGCAGCCACCGCTGCGCCCCCTCAGGCATCAGCGGCACCGCAATCCGGATCAGACCATACAGACCGAACTTCTTGAGCACGCCCGCGTGCAGCATGGCCGTCGGGGTCGGCGCGGCGCTGTAGGCCGGAGGCGCCCAGGTGTGAAACGGCCACAGCGACACCAGGATGCCAAAGCCGAACATGAGCACGGGGAAAATCCATTGCTGGGCGGCTTCGGACATCGGGTGGGCCTGGAAGTAGGCCGTCAGCCGTTCGACGTCGAAGGTGCGGTCCCCCGCCGGCAGCTGCAGGTACAGCGCCAGCAGCCCCACCAACGCCAGCAGCGCGCCCAGCGTCAGATACAGCGTGATCTTGAAGGTCGCGTATTCCCGTTCCTCCCCCCGGCCCCAGACTCCGATCATGATGAACGTGGGCACCAGCGCCAGTTCGTGGAACCCGTAGAAAAACACGAGGTCCAACGACGCAAACGCACCCAGAACGCCTCCGGCCATGATGAGGAGCAGCAGGTAGAACTCCTTTTCGCGCGATCGGATTTCCCAGGAGGCGCACGCCGCGGCGAAGGCCACCACCGCCGCCAGCAGCACCAGGCCGACGTTCACGCCGTCCACGCCAACATGGTACTCGATGCCCAGCGCGGACACCCACGGGACGCGGTGCACGCACTGGTAGCCGGCCGTTCCAGGGTCGAACTGCAGAAACAACACCGTCGCCAGGATCAGGTCGGCCAGAGTCGCCGCCAGCGCCACCAGCCGGATGCCGAAGCGCAGGTCGCGCGGCACCAGCGCCACCAGCAGGGCGGCGGCCAGCGGCAGGACGATGATGGTCGTGAGCAGCGGCATGCGGAATTCAGCCAGGGGCCGTCATGGGCGCGGTCCCAGCGCCAGCCAGAGCACCGCCGCGATGCCCAGCACCACCACCAGCACGTAGGTCTGCAGGTTCCCGCTCTGCACCAGCCGCAGCGCGCGCCCGACGAGTTCGGTGGTCCCGTGCGTGCCGCGCACCATGACCCCGGCGATGATCCAACGGTCAATCCAGTCCGCCAGCCGCGCCAGCGCGTCGTGCGTGAGCCGGATGCACCACGCGTTCAATTCGTCCAGATAGAACTTTGCCCGCATGCCGCGCGCCAGCAGACCGAGCTTTGCCGGGAGCGGGTCTGTCGCGGCGCCGCGGTAAAGCAGGTACGCGGTGTAGAACCCCAGCCCGACCGCCACCAGGCTGAGCAGCACCGCCAGCGGCGCGTGCACCAGCGGCGCGACCCACTGTTCGAACCAGCCGGACGCGGGTGCGGCGGCTGCCGGGTGGAAGTGCCGGTCCAGGAACCGGTCGATGCTCCAGAAGCCGGCCAGGGCGGCCGGCACCGCCAGAACGACCAGCGGCCACTTCATCACCGGCGAGGTCTCGACCGCCTCGGAGGCGGGGGCGGAACGGGGCGTCCCTTGGAAAGTCACGAGGACCAGGCGCGTCATGTAGAAGGCGGTCAGGAACGCCACGGCCACGCCCACCAGAAACAATCCTCCGCTGCCGCGCGCCGGATCGAGCGCCGCGGCCAGGATGGCGTCTTTGCTGAAAAAGCCGCTGAAGGGGGGGACGCCGCAGAGGGCGAGGGTGGCGATGAGGAAGGTCCAAGCGGTGGCGGGCATTCGGGCGTGCAGGCCGCCCATGCGCCAGATGTTCTGCTCGTGGTGCAGGGACACGATCACCGCCCCGGCGCCGAGAAAGAGCAGCGCCTTGAAAAACGCATGCGTCGCAAGATGAAACATCGCCGGCACCGGCGCGCTCAGCCCGACGGCCATCATCATGTAACCCAGTTGCGACAGCGTCGAATAGGCCAGAATCCGTTTGATGTCGTCCTGCTGCACGGCGATCAGGGCGGCCAGCAGCGCGGTGACACCGCCGATCCAGCCGACCACGCCCAGGGCCGTGATCCCGTCCAGCCACGCCGGAGCCGCGTCCGGCCAGGCGGGCGTGGCTTCGAGCAGAAAGAACACCCGGCACAACAGATACACCCCCGCCGCCACCATCGTCGCCGCATGAATCAACGCGCTGACGGGCGTGGGGCCCTCCATGGCATCCGGCAGCCACACGTGCAGCGGAAACTGGGCGGACTTCCCCATCGCGCCGCAGAACACCAGCAGGCCGGCCAGGCTGGCCACGGCGCCCAACGCCCCCGGCGTCGTCTCGAGCACTGCCGCGAGCTCGCCGAAATGCAGGGACCCCAGCGTGGCCCACACGAGGATGATCCCCAACAGGAAACCGACATCGCCCAGCCGATTCGTCAGGAAGGCCTTCTTGCACGCCTCCGCAGCGGACTCGCGTTCATACCAGAACCCGATGAGCAGGTAACTCGACAAGCCAACCAGCTCCCAGCCGATGAACAATTGCAGGAAATTCGTGGCCAGCACCACCAGCAACATCGAAAACGTGAAGAAACTCAGACAGGCAAAATACCGGCCCGTCCCCCGGTCCCCCCGCATGTACCCGCAGCTATACACGTGAATCACCCCGCCCACACCCGTCACGATCAACAGCATCACCAGACTCAGCGGATCCAGCCGGACGCCGAACTCAACCTGCAGGCTGCCCACCGCCAGCCACACCCCCGACAACTCCACCGGCGCCGACGGAGCGGGGAAGACGAGGAAGGCGACGACGCTCAGGACAAAGGCGACGGCGACGGCGCTGACGGACAGGAGGGCGCTGCGGGCGGGGTTGCGGAGGGTGAACAGGGTGATGCCGGCGGCGGCGAGCAGCGGGGCGAAGAGGATGATCCAGGGCAGGCTGTGCATCCCTCAGAGCTTCATCCCGGTGAGGTCTTCGACTTGGGCGGTTTGGCGCTTCCGATACAGCGCCACCAGCAGGGCAAGCCCCACCGCCACTTCCGCCGCCGCCACGGTGATGATGAAGAACACGAGGATCTGGCCGTTGCGGGTGCCGTTGAACCGATCGAAGGCCACCAACGCCAGACTCGCCGCGTTCAGCATCAGCTCGAGCGACAAATACATCAGGATCAGGTTGCCCCGCAACAGCACCCCCACCAGCCCCAATCCGAACAGGAGCGCGCTGACCCCCAGGTAATGTTCGAGACCCGCCGTCATTTCAAATCCTTCCTGCCCAGCAGCACCACCCCCACCATCGCCACCAACAGCACCAACCCCGTCGCCTCCAACGGCACCAGATACCGCGTCAGCAGCATCTCCCCCATCGCCTCCACGTCCCCCGCCATCCCCGCACCCCCCGCCGACACCGCCGGCAGCCGCGTGCCCGCCAGCGCCCGGGCAAACACCCCGCCCAGCGCCAGCACGCTTGCGACGGCCATCACCGTCATCGCCCTGCCCGCCCGGCGGCGCTGTTCCGCGCCGACGTCCAGCAGCATGATCACAAACAGAAAGAGCACCATCACCGCGCCGGCCGAGACCAACACCTGCACCGCCGCGAGAAAATACGCCTCCAGCAACACAAACAGCCCCGCCAGCGAAAGAATCGTCAGCACCAGGCACATCGCCCGCGTCACCGGGTCGCGGCTGAACGGATTCGCCACCACCAGGAAACCAAACCCCAGCGTCAACGCCGCAAAAACATAAAAAAAGACTTCCTGCATCGCCGGATCCAACGCACGTCGTTCGCGGCATTAAATCGGGCTCCGGACTTTCGCGCAAGCCTGCGCTTGAATGGCGATCGCACGACGGCTGACCCCATTGGTCCACAGCCGCGCGAGGCAGGCGACCCGGCAACGATTCGGTTGCATTCGGGTCCGGAATGTGGGATGCCTTGGGCATGCAGGCCATGACCTCAGACGACCATGGAATGGTGATCTCGGCGGAGGACGTGCCCCGACAGCCGGTGGCAGACGGAACCGGCGTCACCAAGCAGGTGCTGATCGGACCCGAGCGCGCCCCGAATTTCTTTCTGCGGCGGTTCTCGTTCGAGCCGGGTGGGGGCATTCCGAGGCACACCAACCAGGTTGAGCACGAACAGTATGTGTTGCGCGGCCGTGCGAAGGTGGGCATCGGGGACGCCGTTTACGAGGTGAAGGCGGGGGACGTGGTGTTCATCCCCAAGGCGGTGCCCCACTGGTACCGCACCGAGGGCGACGAGCCGTTCGTCATCCTGTGCGCCGTGCCGAATCTGCCCGACCGGATGGAATTGCTGGAGAACCGATAGGCAGCGGCGGTTCGGGGGATGGGGGGGGCGTTACGCGGCCGCCTTGGCCAGGGCGGCGCTGTGGGCGTGGACTTTGGCGACGCCGTCGACGATGTGCTGGATGGCCGGGCGCTCTGCCAGCAGGGTGTTTTGGAACACCGCCACCGTGGTGGCGCAGGTCTCGCGGTTGCCCCTCAGGTCGTGCAAACTGTCCCGGTAGGCCTTGAGCCGCTCGGCGCTCCACAGGCGCTTGAATCCGCGCGACGCGATCGCCTCGTCCAGCAGCCCGTCGAAATACTGTTCGTGATACACGCTCGACGCCGGGATGCCCTCGGCGCCCAGCGCGCGGATGAACCGGTCGCGGCTCAGCCCGTTGAACTGGGCGGCGTCGTAGCGGAACGGGTAGAGATGCCAGACGGGCCGGGTGTTCTCGGGGAGGCGGACGGGCTGGATGCCCGGGATTTGGCCGAGGCGGGCGCTGAGGTAGTCGGCGTTCTCGCGGCGGCGGGCGGTGTCCGTGACCAGTTTCTCGATTTGCTGCAGGAGAATGGCCGCCTGGTATTGGAGCATGCGGTAGTTGCCGCCGCGGGTGAAATAGGTTCTCGAGCCCTTGAAGGTGCCGTGGGCGCGTCCGCAGTTGTGGTAGGCGTGGCAGCGGTCCAGCAGCTCGTCGCTGTTGCCGGTGATGGCGCCGCCTTCGCCCGAGGGCAGGTGTTTGGATTCCTGGAAGCTGAACGTGCCCAGGTCGCCGAGGGCGCCGCACTTGCGGCCCTTGTATTCCGCGAGCCAGGCCTGGCAGGCGTCCTCCAGCACGGGAAGCCGGTGTTGGCGGGCGATGGCGTTGATGGGGTCCATGTCGCAAGGCAGGCCGTAAATGTGCACCGGCAGGATGACCCGCGTCCGGTCCGTGATCCGGCTGGCGATGGAGGCGGGGTCCATGGTGAGCGTGGCGGGGTCGGTGTCGGCGAACACCGGCAGGGCTTTGGTCATCAGGATGGCGTTGTAGGTGGCGATGAACGTGTAAGGAGATGTAATCACCTCGTCGCCGGCGTCGACGCCCAGCACGTGCATGCCGACCAGCAGCGCCGTGGTGCCGCTCGACGTCGCCAGGCATCGCTTCGTCCCCAGCAACTGCGCGTACGCCGCTTCAAAATCCGTCACCGTCTTCCCCGAATTCCGGAACCAGCGGCGGCTGCGCAGCACGTCCAGGATGGCGGGTTCCCATGACTCCCGCCACATCGGCCAGGCCGGCCACCCGCCTGAGTGCACCGGGGTGCCCCCCAGCAGGGCGGGCTTGTCCGCCTCCGCGGCATGCGCGGCGGGCGCACGGCGCGCGCCCAGCCAGCTCAACGCGGCCGAGCCGGCCGCCGCACAACGAATGAATCCACGTCGGGTGAGGGAACTGTTCATGGTTGGATTGCCTTTCTTTGCCTGGGTTCAGGGACCGCGTATCGTTGGCCGCTTCGCATCATCTCGCCGGGTCCAGACCACGCCGGACCCTATCGTCCATAATCTAAAACACTCCCGCCTGTGTTTACAAGCCCGAATCGAAGCCGGTAGGGACGCGTTCCACCGCGTCCCTGACTTTTCCTCGAGGGCATGCCTTGCGACAAGCGCTGGACCCCGG
>JAFGQR010000182.1 GCA_016935555.1 Verrucomicrobiota bacterium | reverse complement strand
CTGGCCGTCTCGGCCGAACCAACCCAGCCCACCGATCCGCCCGAGCCGGCGCCGCCAGCCGCCGCAACCGAATCCGCGTCCCTGGCCAACGCGGTTGAACCGGCTGTGCCGACTGCGCCGGCCGAGGCGTCTCCGGACGAGACGGATTTGCGGAAGGAACCTCCCGCCGATGCGCAGGCGGGAACGGTCGTTTGACGGCCCGGAGCCGGGTCAAGAGGTGCGGCTTTCCAAGCGACGCATGAGCAAGAAGAGCACTGTGGTGGCACGGAGCGGGCGGTTCCAGGGCGGGCCGGCGGTTGAGGCGGCGGGGTTCAGTGAATCGGTGTCGTTCGACTGGCGGCTTTGGGAGCACGACATCCGGGGGTCCATTGCCCACGCGAGGATGCTGCATCGCATCGGGGTGCTGGCCAAGGCCGAACTCAGGGCCATCGTCAGGGGCCTCGAGGGCATCGCGGCCGACATTCTCCGGGGCCGGTTCCGGTGGCGGGCGGAGTTTGAGGATGTGCACATGAACATCGAGGCGGAGCTGACGCGGCGGGTGCCTGCGGGTGCGAAGCTTCACACGGGGCGGTCGCGCAACGACCAGGTGGCGCTGGACATGCGCATGTGGGTGCGCGACGCCATCATCGTCTTGAACCGCGATGTTCGCGACCTGCAGCGTGCGCTCGTCGACCTGGCCGCGCACAATGCCGGGGTCCGCCTGCCCGGCTACACCCATCTGCAGCGGGCCCAGCCGGTGTTGGTGGCGCATCATTTGTTGGCGTATGTGGAGATGCTGGAGCGGGACATTCAACGGTTTGGCGGCTGTTATGTGCGCGCCAACGTGTGTCCGCTGGGCAGCGGCGCGCTGGCGGGTTCGACCCTGCCGCTGGACCGCGAATTTGTGGCCAGGCAGCTGGGTTTTGTGGACGCGGCCGGCCGGCCCAAGTTGACCCGCAACTCGATGGATGCGGTGAGCGACCGCGATTTCGCGGTGGAGTTTTGCGGGGTGGCGGCCTTGCTGGCGGTGCACCTGTCGCGGCTGGCGGAGGACCTTGTGCTCTGGGCCAGTGCCGAGTTCGACTTTATCCGGATTGCCGACTCTTACACCACCGGGTCCTCGCTCATGCCGCAGAAGAAGAACCCGGACATTGCGGAGTTGGCGCGGGGCAAGTCGGGCCGCGTGATCGGCAACTTGGTGGCGCTGCTCACGTTGTTGAAGGGCCTGCCGATGTCCTACAACCGCGACTTGCAGGAAGACAAGGAGCGGCTGTTCGACACGGTGGACACGGTCGCCGCCACGTTGCGCGTCCTGGCGCCCATGCTGCGCCATACCACCATCCACGCCCCCGCCTGCGAAGCGGCCGCGAGCGATCCCCATCTGCTGGCCACCGACCTGGCGGAGTATCTGGTGCGGAAGGGGATGCCCTTCCGCCGGGCGCATCATGTGGTCGGAGCCGTGGTCGCCCTGGCCGACCGCCGCGGCACGCCTCTTGACCAGCTCACCCTCAAGGATCTTCAGGCCGTCGACAGGACCTTTCGCGCGGATGCGCCGGCCGTGTTCAACCTTCAGCAGGCGCTGGCCCGGCGCAACCTGCCCGGCGGGCCCGGCACCAACGAGGTGCGCCGCCAGCTGGCCCGGTGGCGCAAACTGCTCAGCGCTCAGCCCTGACCCGCTTCCTTCAGGTCCGCCACGGACTGGCGGGCGTCGTCTCCTTCGGCGTGCTGCACGAGGTCTTCCAGGGTCACCTGCCGGGCCGCGTCGTGTTCGGCCTGCCGGAACCGGACCAACTCGCGGTTCACCAGCGCGCGCGCGGGGTCCGGCCGGGTTTGGATATCGCGGCCCTGACCGGTGCGCAGCGCCTCGAGCACGTCGTGGGCGGTGATGCGGGCCAGGGGGCGTGCGGGCGCGTAGCGGGTTTCGGTGTCGGCGACCTCGATGAGGAGCCGGGCCTTGAGGAGGATTTCGAGGATTTGGGCGGACAAGCGGGAAGGAACGCCGAGGGCATCGGCCAGCTGCTGGGCGGTGGGTGCCGGACGTCCGGCGTGGAAATGGCGGGCGATCTGGGTGATGAGGTGCAAGCCCACCAATTCGCGGCCCTGCTGGTGGACGGACTGGGTTTGGCGTTCCTGGATGGAGGCCTGGAGGTTTTGGAAGGTGTAGGCGACCTGGGCGCCCAGGAGCAGGATCAACCACGAAACATACAGGCCGACCAGAAACAGCGGCACCACGCCGAGGCTGCCGTAGATGGTGCTGTAGGTGACCACCCGCGACACGTAGAGGAAACTGAACAGGCTGTTGAACTGCCACAGGCACCCTCCCACCGTGCCGCCCACCAGGGCCGCGGACCATCGAACCGTGGTGTTGGGCATGAGCTTGTAAAGCACGGCAAACCCCAAGCTCAGCACCACGAACGGTGCCAGCCGCACCGCAAACGGCACGGCCGTGATCCACCGCGCCGTGGCGGCGACGTAGGGTCCCGACGTGACGCCCAGGGTGACGGCCACCAACAGGGGGCCCAGGGTGATCAGCGCCCAGTATTGCACGATGCTGGCCAGCCAGCCCCGCCCGCGGGTCACCCCCCAAATGTCGTTGAACGCCGCCTCGATTGTCCGCAGCAGCCCAATCGCAATGAACACCAGCGCAATCGTGCCCGTCACCGTCAGCGTCCCCGTGCGGATGTTGGCGATGAAGTCCGTGATCCGCGCGACCACCTCCTGCCGCCGCGTCAGCGCGCTTCGAGCCAGGGCCGCAGGAAAGGCGTCTTCGAGCAGCCACCGGTTCAACCGTGCCCGGTCCACGCCGGCGGAATCGCCCTTGGCTGCCGCGAGTGTGGTGGAGCGAAGGGGGATGTTCTCGAAGCGGCCGGCCTCGTAAAGGGTCTCGCCTTGGATCAACTCGTTGAGCGCCTGGACCAGCCCGAGACGCCGTGAGGCGTCGTCGGGCTCTGCAGGCGAGTCCGGGCTGTTCCAGAGGCCGGCATGGGGCGCGAGGCGGTTGGTGAGCAACTGAGTGAGCGTGTTGGTGGCCAGACGCAGTTCCTGGAGCAGTCCGGCGACGTCCTGGAGATCGCCCTGGGTCACCAGCGGGGACGGGGCGAGCGATTCCTGCCGGGTCTGCACGGCCAGGTCCAGTTCGGGAGCCACATAAGCCACCAGGCGGTCGATGAGCGTTTCGATGGGTTTCTGGCCTTCGCTTTTGAGGAGGCTGGTCGTGACGCTCAACGTGATGGCCAGCAACGGGATCAGCGCCAGCAGCGTCGTGTAGGCCAACGCCGACGCCCGAACCGGGCAACGGTTCTCGACGAAACTAATCGCCACCAGCCGGCAGAAACGCAGGCCCCGGTCCCAGGCATCCGCCGGCGAATCAACCGACTCCTCGCCCCTGGTCTTTGCCACGAGCGCCGCCGTCTTGTCCTTCAGGCGTTTGAGCTTCGCAATCGTTTTGCTCGCCATCACCGCGAACTCTACCCGGGCCGCGGGTGGCCGGGAAAGGCCAATTTCAAGGCTTGCATTTGCGCCCGGCTTCGCTAGTTTCCCCCTCCCTGCGGCCCCGGGCCCTGTCCGGGCCGCGGACCCATGAACAATCAGCAGCAACGGTATGGCATCAGCAAACGATTTGCGGCGCGGCATGGCGATCAACTACAACGGAGACGTCGCCGTGGTATTGGAGTGTCAACATCGCACGCCGGGGAACCTGCGCGCGTTTGTCCAGGCCACGCTTCGCAGCATCCGCACCGGCAAATCCTCTGACGTCCGGTTCAGTTCGACCGAGAAGATCGAGGTGGTTCCCATGACCACGCGGAAGATGGAGTTCAGCTACAAGGACGGCCACGATTACGTGTTTTCGGACCCGGAGACTTACGAGACCGTCACGCTCACGCCCGAGGTGGTGGGGGAGGCGGCGAACTATCTGGTTGAAAACGCCTCCACGACCGTCACCTTCGTCGCGGACCGCGTGGTCCAGGTCGAGGTGCCCGCCAGCGTCGTGCTTACCGTCTCCGAGGCGCCTGAGGGCGTGCGCGGCGATTCCGCAAACAACGTGATGAAGCGCGTCACGCTCGAGACCGGCATCGTGGTGGACGCGCCCCTCTTCATCAAGACCGGGGAGAAGATCAAGATCGACACGCGCACCGGCAAATACATGGAGCGCGCCTGACGGTTCAGTCTTCCCGTTCCAGCGCCGCCTGGTAGCCGTGCTTTTTGCCCAGCGCCAGGCACGCCTCCAAAGACCGCATCCCCTCCGTGCAGGTCGGGTCCGAAAGCGACATTGCCGCGGCGCACACCGCCGCCTGCAAGCAACGGCTCAGGGGCCACCCCTCGTGCAACCCCAGCAACGCCCCCGCGCAAAACGCGTCGCCCGCCCCCGCCGTCCCCGCAATCGCGCGCGCCGGCAGTCGCACGGACGACTGCCAGACATCCTCGCCCTTGCGGGTTCGGGCGAAGCCGCCTTCGGGGAAGTGGATGATGACGACCTCCTTGACGCCGTGCTGCAGGAGGGCGCCTGCGGCATGCCGCAGGCTTACGGTGTCCAGCGTGCCGTTGTCCTGCCGGATTTTGAACCTGGTGGTTTTTCCCGCCTCGATTTCGTTCAGGATGCAATAATCCGCGTGCTGCAGCGCCGGCAGCACGATCCGCCCGAACCGGTCGCTGTCCTCGCTCACCACGTCCACGCTCGTCTTCAGCCCCGCCGCCTGCGCCCCCGCCAGCAGCCGGGCCGCCTTGGTGCCGTGCCTGGCGTCCTTCTGGTCCAGCGCGTCCAGCAACAGCAAATACCCCAGGTGAAACACCCGCGCCCGCGTCTTGTGAAAGTCGAGGTCCTCCCCCGCCCACAACGCATTCGCCCCACGGTAGTGGAAAAACGTCCGGCGCCCGTTCTCCTCCTCCGTGATCACATCCGTGTAGGACGTGTCCGCCCGCGCCGTTGCCCGCAGCCAGCGGCTGTCGATGTGCCGCGCCCGGCAGTCGGCCAGAATCAGCTCCCCCAGCGCATCCTTGCCCACCAAGCCGGCGGCCGACAGGGGAAACGGCGCGCCAAGCTTGGCCAAATCGACCAGCACGTTGTAGGCGGCTCCGCCCGTTCCCTGATGCTGGCTGCGAATGTTGGCCAGCTGTTCGCGTTGCGGATAGACATCCACCAGCTTGACTTGATCGATGATCCAATTGCCTCCGGCCAGCAGACCGTGGCGGGCAACTTTGGTTTTCTTGGCAGGCATAGGTTGAAGCGCTCTTGGTCGACTCACTCAACTCGCACTCAATCTCAAACTCAATCCCCATCCCCATCCCCATCCCGCGCCGGCGCGCCCCGCAGGGCGCCGCTCGAACGCGGGTTGCATCCTCATCCGGAAAACTCCCGGCAGTCCGCGTCGTCGTTTCCGGATCTTCGGTTGCGGCTGCGCCGCACTGGGTGACTCTAGTGAATGAAAAGTGGCATGTTCAAGGCAAGCGCAAAAGTGCGCCCTGCCGCCTGAGCGCGCCTGGAAATGGGTTGCTCGCAAGGCGGCTGTCGGCTAAGTAACCTGTCGCGATGCCTTCTCGGATCCAGTGTCTGGGTCTTCTTCTGGGAGCCGGTTTTCTGGCCGGCTGCGGCGGACGCGCGCCTGCTCCTGGGGGAGCGCAGGGTGGCGTCCCGGCGCGTGTGGTTCAGCTGACGCGGGTGGAGCGGCGGGCGATGGAGTCCGTCGTGACCGTGACGGGCACGCTTGCGGCGCAGGAAGCCTCCACGCTCAGCGCCAAGGTGGCCGGCCGGCTGATGCGCCTTGCTGTGGACATCGGCAGCGTCGTCCGCAAGGGCGATCTTCTGGCCCAGCTCGAACCGCGCGATTTCGAACTGCGCGTCCAACAGGCCGCCGCCGCGCTTGCCCAGGGGCGGGCCGAGCTTGGTCTGCCTCTCGAGGGCGATTCCGACCATGTCGAACTCGCGCGCGTCACGTCCGTCAAGCAGGCCAAAGCCGTGTGCGACGAGGCTGCCAAGAACCGCGAGCGCATCGTGAACCTTTCGCAGACGGGGATTGCGTCCCAGGCGGATTTGGACACGGCGGAGGCCAATTTCACCGTTGCCCAGACCCGTTACGAGGCGGCGCGGGAGGCGGCGCGCGCGCGCATTGCCGCCCTTGGGCAGCGCCGCGCCGAGCTCGACATCGCGCGCAAGCAACTGGCCGACAGCTCCATCCATGCGCCGTTCGACGGCGCCGTCCAGTCCCGCCCCGCCAGCCTGGGCGAATACGTCGCCGTCGGCACCCCCATCGTCACCCTCGTCCAAACCAGCCCGCTCCGCCTTCGGCTCGACGTGCCCGAACGCGACTCGGGCCGGGTGCGTGGCGGGCAGACGGTCCGGCTGGCGGCCGAGGGCGGCACGAACGTGTTTGAGGGGCGCATCGCGCGGCTGAGTCCCGCGCTGAATCCGTACAATCGGATGTTGCGGGTCGAAGCCGACGTGCCGAACCCCGGGGTGCTGCGCCCCGGGTTGTTCGCACGCGCCCAGATTGTGGTGGCGGACCGCGAGGAAGGCCTGAGCATCCCGCCCGAGGCGCTGAGCGTGTTCGCCGGCATCGAAAAAGTCGTCACCGTCGACCAGGGCAAGGCCAAGGAAATCCCGATTGTCACGGGGCGCCGCGGGCCGGGCTGGGTGGAGGTGGTTTCCGGGGCTGCCGCGGGCATGGCCGTGGTGGTGGATCCCGAGGGATTGCGCAGTGGCCAGCCGGTGACCGTTGCCGAGCCGGCGGGGGCGAAGGCGGCGGGCGGTTCGGGTGTGGGCGTGGGGGACTGACTTCGGGAGGCACCGTGCAAAAGCTTGCCCAGCTCTGCATCCACCGGCCGGTGTTCGCGTCGATGATTGTCCTTTCCCTGGTCGTGGTGGGCACGGCCGCGTACCTGCACCTCGACGTGGACCGGTTTCCGGCGGTGGACCTGCCCACCGTGCGGATTCGCACCACCCTGCCCGGGGCGTCTCCCGCCGAGGTTGAGTCCCAGGTTTCGCAGCCGATTGAGGAGGTCGTCAACACCATTGAAGGCATCAAGGAACTCCGCTCCATCAGCGGCGCGGGCGCGTCGTATGTCATTGTCACCTTCGACTTGGACCGGGACATTGACATTGCCGCGCAGGATGTGAGGGACCGGGTGGCCACGGTCGTCCGGGATCTGCCGCGCGACACCGACCCGCCGACGATTGCGAAGGCCGACACCGACCAGAGCCCGATCCTGTCGATGGGGCTTTCGGGGCCGCGCTCGCAGCGGGAGCTGACGGAGATTGCGGACAAGATCGTGAAGAAGCGTGTGGAGCGGTGCGTGGGGGTGGGCGAGGTGAACATCGTGGGCGGCCTGAACCGGGCCATCAACGTGTGGGTGGACGCCGACCGCCTGGCGGCCTACCAGCTGCCCATCACTGCCGTTCGCGATGCCGTCGAACGGCAGAACGCCAACATCCCGGGCGGCAACGTCACCGGGCTGCTCCGCGAATCCAGCCTGCGCACCATGGGCCGCCTGGCGTCCCCCGAGGCCTTCAACGACCTCGTCCTCGCCACCCGCGGCGGCGCCCCGGTGCGCGTCCGCGACGTCGGCTGGGCCGAGGACGGGACGATGGAGCAGCGGTCGGTGTCGCGGCTTGACGGGCAGCCCAACGTGAACCTGCAGGTTCTGCGCCAGTCGGGAGCCAACACCGTCGCGGTCATTGAAAGCATCAAAGCCGGTCTGCGCGAGCTGGCGCCGCTGCTGCCTTCCGACCTGAAGCTGGAGATCATCCGGGACCAGTCGCGCTACATTTACGTGGCGCTGCATGAAATCCAGAAACACCTCGTGCTGGGCAGTCTTCTGGCGTGCCTTGTGGTGTTTCTGTTCATGCGCAACTGGCGCCCCACCCTCATCGCCGCCGTCGCCATTCCCACGTCCGTCATTGCCACGTTCGGCGCCATGAAGGCCCTTGATTTCACGCTGAACAGCGTCACCATGCTCGCGCTGGTGCTGATGGTGGGCATTGTGATCGACGATGCGATCGTCGTGCTCGAGAACATCTTCCGCTTTGTCGAGGAGAAACGAATGCGTCCCTTCGAGGCGGCCCGGGCGGCCACGGCGGACATTGGGTTGGCGGTGATGGCGACCACGTTCAGCCTGGTGGTGATTTTCGTGCCGGTGTCCTTCATGTCCAGCATCTCGGGGCGGTTTCTCTACCAGTTCGGGTTCACCTCGGCGGTGGCGGTGCTCGTCAGCCTGCTCGTCTCCTTCACCCTCACCCCCATGATGAGCGCCCGGCTGCTCCACGGCAATCACCGCGGCCGGTCCGGACGTGGGCCGAAATCGCGGGAGGGGTTTTACAGGGTGATTGACGGGGCTTACGCGCGCGTGCTGCGGTGGAGCATGGGGCACCGGTGGCTGGTGGCCGGGGTGGCGGCGCTGGTGATTGCCAGCTCCGTCCCCCTCTACTCGCTGGTCCGCCAGGAATACCTCCCCAGCAACGTCGACGAAGGGGAGTTCGATGTCCGCATCACCGCGCCCGAAGGCACCAGCCTCGCGGCCATCGACACCGTGGCGCGGCGCATCGAAGCCGAGCTGCTCCGCATCCCGGGCATCCGCCATGTCCTGTCCTCCGTGGGCAGCAGCTTCATGGGCAGTGTCAACGGCGCCAATTTCTACATCCGCCTCACGCCCCACGAGCAGCGCACCTTCGGCTGGAAACGACTCCTGCAGTGGCCGCCCTGGCGCGCCTTCCAGAACAACTGTTCCCAGCGCGACGTGCAGCAGGAAATCCGACGCCGCCTCGCCAGCCTGCCCGACCTGCGGATCGCAGTCCGCAACCCCCAGACGTTCATCGGCGGAGGGCCGAACTTCGACATCGATTTCTGCCTGCTCGGCCCGGACCTGGACACGCTCTGGCGGTATGCCGAGGATTTGCGCGCCCGGTCCGGCGCGCTGGGGCTTCTCGATGCCGACACCACCCTCAAGCTCGACAAGCCCGAATTGCGCGTCGAAATCGACCGCGAGCGCGCCGCGGACCTGGGCGTCGACACCGAGGACATCGCCGGAGCCCTCCGCATCATGGTTGGCGGCGACACCCGCGTGACGCGCTATCGGGATGAGCACATGAACGAGGATTACGACGTCCAGGTCCGCCTCCAGGAAGGGGACCGCAACGACGCGGCCACGATCGCCCGCCTCTTCGTGCCCAGCCGGGGCACCAACCTCGTGCGCCTCGACAACGTGGTGCGTCTCGTCTCCTCCCAGGCCCCCTCGCGCATCGACCGCCTCGACCGCCAGCGCGTCGTGAGCCTGCGCGCCGCCGTGGCCCCGGGCTACGCCCAGGCCGACCGCATCGCCGCGCTGCGCGCGGAGGTCGACCGCATGGGCCTGCCCACCGGCTACGGCACCCGCGTCTCCGGCCGCGCGCGCGAACTTGAAACCACCTTCGTCGAGTTCCTCTGGGCATTTCTCCTCTCGGTCATCCTCATGTACATCATCCTCGCCTCCCAGTTCGAAAGCCTCATCCACCCCCTCACCATCCTGCTCTCGCTGCCGCTCTCCGTGCCGTTTGCGTTCGCCTCCCTCCTCGCCGCCCGCCAAACCATCAACCTTTACTCCGCCCTCGGCCTGCTCGTGCTCTTCGGCGTCGTCAAGAAAAACGCCATCCTCCAGATCGATCACATGAACACGCTGCGCGCCCGCGGCATGCCCCGCTCCGACGCGATCCTGCAGGGCAACCGCGACCGGCTCCGGCCGATCCTGATGACGACGCTGACGCTGATCGCCGGCATGCTGCCCCTGGCCCTGGGCACGGGGCCCGGCGCCGAGGAACGCCGCGCCGTGGCCGTGGTGGTGATTGGCGGCCAGGCGCTTTGCCTCCTCCTCACGCTCGTTGTCACCCCGGTGGCCTACACGCTGCTCGACGACCTCGGCCGCAAGCTCCAGTGGAAACACTGGCGCATCGAACCCGCCCCGGCCCCCCCCGGGCTCGCGACCGCCGCGTCCGATCCCCCGCCTGTCCGGAAGCTCGAGGGTTCATCCCTCCGTTGATCGCTTCGTGGTTGCGCTTCCCGTCGCCCCCCGGTAGGGTCCGGCCCATCGCAACATGGTTGCCGCGGGCCGCCAGGCGGGGCGGCGTGTGCCCGCATGTCCGCCCGGGGTTGGCAGGCCACCAGTGCCGCGGTCCGGGCGCGGGATTGATGGGTTGACCTGACTATGAAAGCAACGCATTTACTCGTTTCGTGGGCGCTCATTCCGTTTGCGGGATGGGTGTGGTGCAGCGCCGTGCTGGCCGACACTGCGGCTCCTGCCGGCCAAGCGCCGCCGCGCAAGCCCGACGTGGTGTATGTGCCCACGCCGCCGGAGGTGGTCGACAAGATGCTCGAGCTGGCAGGAGTGAGGAAAGGGGATGTGGTGTATGACCTGGGATGCGGCGACGGCCGGATTGTGGTGGCGGCGGCCAGGAAATACGGGGTGAAGGCGGTGGGCTTTGACATCGATCCGGAGCGGATCAAGGAGGCCCAGGCCAACGTCAGATCCAACAAGGTCGAGCACCTGGTCACCATCAAACAGGCGGACATCTTCACCCTGGACTTGCGGGGGGCGTCGGTGGTCACGCTGTACCTGCTGCCGGAATTGAACGTCAAACTCATGCCTCAACTGGCCAAACTCAAGCCCGGCTCGCGGATCGTGTCGCACGATTTCGACATGCGCAGCGCCAAGCCGGCACTGGTGCACCACGTCAAGGGCAGAAGCGAGTTTTCGGACGACGAGGAGGGCTACACCACCCAGCACACGATCTACAAATGGGTGGTGCCCTGGGAACGCGAAGACGCGGGACAATAGAGGCCATCCCCTTCGTGCCCTTTGCGCGCGGCCCGCGCGCCACGCGGATCCTCCTGGGGCGCCCAGCCCGGCCGCTGGGGGAAACGGACCCGCGACGCGGCAGGGCCCCCGATTCGAAGCCGGCGCGGGAGAGGATCGCGGGCAGGGCGCGGCACTGGCAGGCGGAGCGGGTTTTGGGAGCCGCCTTTACAGGGGCCTTTTTCCTGCCTATGATGCCGACCATGGCAAGTCGTCCAAAGACGCGCGTGGTGGTCGGCCTGAGCGGCGGTGTGGATTCCTCGACGGCCGCCGCGCTGTTGGTCGAGCAGGGCTATGACGTGGTTGGAGTCACCCTGAAACTGTGGCCCCAGGATTGCCGTGTCCACCCCAACGCCGCACCCTGCAAACCCCAATTCGGCGCCGGTGCCCGGGCGGTCTGCCGGCGTCTTGGCATTCCGTTTTACCTGCTGGACGAAGCGGCCAATTTCGAGCAGGAGGTCATCCAGTATTTTGCCGCGGAATACAACGCGGGCCGCACCCCCAACCCGTGCGTGCGCTGCAACGAGCGGTTGAAATTCGGCAGTCTGCTCCGCCGCGCGGGCCAGCTGAACGCCACGCATGTGGCCACCGGGCATTATGCGCGGCTTGAAAGCCGCGGAGACCGTCTGCTGCTGAAGCGCGGAGGCGACCTTCGGCGCGACCAGAGTTATTTCCTGTTTTCGCTGAACCAGGACCAGCTTCGGCACGCCCTTTTCCCCCTCGGCGACCTCACCAAGGAGGCCACCCGCGAGCTGGCGGGCCACAAGCGGCTCGAGACCGCCGACACGGGCGACAGCATGGAGATCTGCTTTGTGCCGGACAACGACTATCGGAGATTCCTTCGGGAGTCGAACCGGGTGCCGGATCGGCCGGGGGACATTGTGGATGTGGACGGGCGCGTGGTGGGACGGCACGAGGGGATCGCTTTTTACACCATCGGGCAGCGCCGGGGCCTGCGCATCGCCGCACCGCACCCCCTTTACGTCGTGGCCCTTGACCCGGTCCGCAACCGGGTCGTGGTTGGCACCGACGGCGCGCTGGAACGGGACACGTGCGTGATCGAATCCTGCAACTGGATTCCCTTCGAGGCGCCGCCAGCGCCCTTCGAGGCGATCGCCAGAATCCGCTACCATCACCCGGGCGCGCCCGCCACGGTGACCCCGCTGCCCTCCGGCCGCGCCACGGTCAAGTTCGCCCGGCCCCAACGGGCGATCACCCCGGGCCAGGCGTGCGTTCTTTACCGGGACGACCTCGTGCTGGGCGGGGGCTGGATCGCCTCCTGACCCGGCGCGCCCGCCGCCTCGGCGCCGTCCCGGCGAGGCAGGCCCTTGAGCCAGCGCTCGTGCAGCCGGCTCTTCGGCCACACCACCGCAATCGCCGTCAGCGCGATCAACTTAAGGTCCACCCTGAGCGACCGGTGCTCCAGATACCAGAGCTCCAACTCGAGTTTGTGCGGCATGATGTCCTCCCGATAACAACGCGCGTGTCCCTTGGTCGAACGCCCCAGGATCTCCTCCTCGTCCCGAAACACCACCGAACCCACGCCGGTCAACCCCGGTTTGCACAGGCAAATCCGGTCGCGGCGGGACGCGGGGAAACAATCGTAACACTCCTCGGTCTGCGGCCGCGGTCCCACGATGGACATGTCGCCCTTCAACACGTTGACCAGCTGCGGCAGCTCGTTGATCTTCGTTTTGCGCAGCCAATAACCCAGCGGCAGCACCCGGGGATCGTTCTTGGTGGTGAGGGTGCGGGTGCCAATGTGGGGGCTGTTTTTGAGCATGGTGGCGAACTTGAGCAGCTTGAACTTCCGCCCCCGAAAGCCCACGCGCTCCTGCGCGTAAAACACCTCCCCCTCCCCCGTCAGCCGCAGCGCGAGCAGCAGCGGGAGCAGCAGCGGGGTGAGCCCCAGCAGGGCGGCCGCGGCCAGAACCACGTCCATCGCGCGTTTCACCGTCGCGCAGCCTGGGCGTTCACGGGGCATCTGCATGGATCGCCGGAGGGCGGGACTTCGGGATCAGGGGCACGCCGGACGAAGGAGCGCTTTGCCCCCGCGCGGCCTGTCCCGGGTCTTCCGCCTACATTTTCTGGTCGAGGTTTTTTTCGGTCTCGTGGTGTTGCAGGGTGGGGACCACCCCGCGCATTTCGCGCACATAGTCCGCCTTTGTGACCTCCGGGTTCCGCTTGGCCGCGCGCGCGAACTCGAGGAATGCTTCGAGCGCGGCGGCATCGGTGTCCGGTTCGGGCACGATGACGCCGATGTTGCGGAACCGGTTCAAATCGGTGGTTTCGCCGGCGGCGACGAACTCTTCGAAGGCCTTCTCGCCGGTGGTGTCGCTATCGAAGAAATAGCACGGCCACGCGGACGGCCGGGTGCCGAGTGCCGCGGCCCGGCGGCGTGCTTCGTCCTCGGTGCGGCATTCCAGGGGTTCGTAGCCGAGGGCGTGGAGCAGGTCGCGTGCAATCTGGGCGAAGGTTTTCTCGTTGAGGCCCTCGGCCAGTTTGGGGAAGAAGACATCGCGGTTGTGGCCCACCATGCACGACAAGACGCACAACTCGCCGGCTTCCTGGTGCGTGATGAAATAGCGGCGGACGTCGCGGGGGGCCGACAGCGGTTGGCGTCTGCTGAGCCGTTGAAGAAAGCCATAGGGAAGGCTGCCGTCCGAAAACGCCACGTTGGCGAAGCGCGCCGTGGAAAAGGGCTGGTGCGCGGCCCGGTGGAGCAGCGCCTTTTCCATGATCATCTTGGTCGCGCCCATCAGGTTGGCGGGATGGGTGGCCTTGTCGGACGAGACGGAGAACACCTTCCGGAACGGACGCGGGCGGCGGGCGAGGAAATCGTGGAGAAACAGCACATTCGTGTCGACCATGCGCATCAGGCAATAGATGTTGCGCTCGGAGCGCACATGCTTCAGGGCCGCGAGGTTCAGGAAATAATCGAACGGCGGGCTTTCGGCGAAGAAGCGTTCGAACTCGACGGAGCCCAACCCGATGGGCAGGGTGGCGAACTCGCCGGGCAGGTGGAGGCCCGGCGTGGAACGCAGGTCGCGGACGAGTTCCACGAGGTTGTTCTCGTTGAGGTCGAGCAGCACCAGGGCGCCCGGCTCGAAGCGCAGCAGGGTTTTCACCACGGACGAGCCGATGGACCCCGCCGCGCCGGCCACCGCCACGCGCTGCCGGCGGATGGCATCGCGGATCGCGCCGTCCTGGGCGCGCATGTCCTCGGCGAACAGCGAGGTTGTCCGGCCGGTGGCTAGGGATTCATAACGCAGGTCCATGCAGGGGGTCCTCGCCCGGGCTGGCGCCGTCATCGCCGCCGCAGCACCTCCATGACGCGTTCAAACTCCTCGTCGGTCAGACCCGCTGAGGAGGGGATATTCAGCACCCGGTCGAAGTAGAACGGGGCCTTCTCGATGCGGTAGGCCCGGTTGTGGCGATAGGGCCGCTGGGTGTGGTTCAGTGTCCAGATCGGGCGGGTCTCGATCCGGGCGGCGGCGAACTTCTGCCGCAGCAGGTCGCGCCCCAGGCCGTAGCGCGCCTCCTCGATGACCAGCGAATGCAGCCAGTGGTTGCTCTCGCCGTAGTCCGGCACGTCCAGCAGGCGCAGGCCGGGAATGGCGGCCAGGCGCGCCTTGTACTCGAGGTATTGGGCGCGCTTGCGCTGGATGAACCCGGGCAGTTGCTCGAGTTGGGCCAGCCCCATCGCCGCCTGCAACGCCGTCAGCCGATAGTTGTACCCCACCTCGTGGTGCACATAATGCAGGGGGTCGTCCTTGGCTTGCGTCGTCAAATACTTCGCCCTCGCCAACGCTTGCGCGCTGCGCGCCACAATCATCCCGCCGCCGCCGCACGTGATGATTTTGTTGCCATTGAACGAATAACAGCCGAAGTCGCCCACCATCCCGGCGTGTCGCCCGGCCCAAGCGCCCCGGCGCATCCGCGATCCCAGCGCCTCGGTGGCGTCCTCGATGACCACCAGCCGGTGCCGCTCCGCCACCGCCATCAGCCGATCCAGCTCGCACAGCGACCCAAACACGTGCACGGCGATCACCGCGCGAATCGGCCGCCCCGTGCGTTTGTGGATGACCCCTTGGGCGGCGGGACCGCATTCCTCGGCCAGGAATTGTTCGACCTTGGCGACGTCCAGGTTCAGGTAGTCGTCGCAGTCCATGAACACCGGCTCCGCGTTCACATACCGCACCGCGTTCACCGCCGCAATAAAGGTCAGGGTCGGCACCAGCACCTCGTCCCCCGCCTTCACCCCCGCCAGCAACAGGCAAATATGCAGTGCTGCCGTCCCGTTCACACACGCCACCGCCCCTGGCGCCCCCACGTAGTCGGCAATCGCCTGCTCGAAACGCGTCACGTAGGCCCCGGAAGTCGAAACCCATTCCGACTTCAGGCACTCCGTCACGTAGTCGATCTCCCGCCCTTTCAGGCACGGATAGGACAAATAAACTGGTGTGTCACTCATCGGCCTCTTGCAAAACAACAGCGCCGGCTTCCGACCACGACAGCCTTGAGAAGCATGCCCCCTGCCGAAACCAGGCGCGCTCCAGACCCGGGCGCAACAGTGTGAGCCGACTCCCCCCGCCCCGCAAGCCCCAACCGGAGCCCGCCGGCGACACGGTTTCCGGAAGAACCGGTCGTTCCCCTGGACCTTGTCAGCCTCAAGCGGAGTGAAGCCCGCGCGCCGGCGCCGTGTTGGAGCGCGGTCCCGCACCAGGCGGGTTGCGACGGTTCATGGGGCGCGGAACGCGAACCGTCTTCGGTACAGCCAATCTGCCGCGCCCAGGGTTGCGATGGCGATGATCAGGAGGGGAACCAGGTTGCGCAGCGATGCGGCGAAGCCGATGTTCTTGAGGAAAACCCCTTTCACGATGACGATGAAATGGAGCATGGGATTGGCCCAGTCCAGGGATTGCAGCCAGACCGGCATGTTGTCGACAGGCGTGGCGTATCCGGACAGCAGGATGGCAGGCATCAGAAAGCTGAAGACGCCGAGAAACGCCTGCTGCTGGGTGGCGCAGACGGACGCGATGAGCAGCCCGACCCCGGCCAGAGCCAGGCTGTAACAGATCATGCTGCCGTAGAGCAGCGGCAACGATCCTTCGAACGGGACGCGGTAGGCGAGCACGGCGCCGAGCAGGATGATCGTGCCCTGGACGACGGCGACCAGGACGGCGGGAATGATCTTGCCGGTCATGATCATCCTGGGGGTCAGCGGCGACACGAGGAGTTGGTCGAGCGTGCCCTGCTCGCGTTCGCGGGCCACCGAGAGGGCGGTGACGATGAGCGCGTTGACCGACGTGATGATGGCGATCAAACAGGGCAGAATGTGCCAGGTGTACTCGAGGTTGGGATTAAACCAGTGTCGGACTCCCAGCGTTGAGGGGGCGGGCGGGAACGGCGGGGGGAGCCGCTCGCGGGTGTAGGCGTTGAGGATCTGTTGCACGTAGCCGAGCGCAATCTGGCCGCTGTTGGAACGTCGGCCGTCGAGGATCGCCTGGATGGCGGGGGAACGGCCCGCGACGACATCGCGCGAGAAGTCCGGCGGAAACCGCAGGACGATCAGTGCCTCCTGGCGGTCGATGGCGCGGCGCACGTCCGCTTCGCTGTGCAGTGCCAGCAGCCGGGTGAAGGCCTGCGCCCGGGAGAAACGCTGCATCACCTCCGCGGACTCGCGCCCGAAATCCTCGTTGTAAACCGCGAGCGTGTTGTTTTTGACCTCCAGCGTGGCGGCGAAGGGGAACACCGCCAGTTGCAGCAGGACGGGCACGATCAGAATCATGCGGCTCTGCCGGTCTTGCAGCAGCATCTCGAGTTCCTTGACGATGAGGGTCAGGATGCGCGGCCACATGGTCATTCCAGGTGGCGGCGCGTCTTGAGCGCGGTCAACCCGATGAACAGCCCGCCCGCCGCCGCGAGAAAGGCCCCGCTGCTCAACAGGACCGGCCACACCTGGCCCGCCTGGAAAAGCGTTTGCATCGCGGTGACAAAATAGCGCGCCGGGATCACGTAGGTGACGGCCTGAATGACGGGGGGCATGCTGCGGATTTCGAAGAGGAACCCCGAGAGCATGACGGCGGGCAGAAAGGCGGCATTGAGCGCGGCCTGGGCGGCGTTGAACTGGTTGCGCAGCACGGTGGAGAGCAGCAGGCCCAGCCCCAGACTGCCGGCGAGAAACAGCGAGCCGATCCCCCATAGCCCCAGCAGCGATCCGCGGAAGGGCACCCGCATGAGGAACACCGCCACGCCCACGCACAGAAACAGCGACACAATCCCAAGCGCGTAATACGGCAGCAGCTTGCTCAACAGCAATTCGGCCCGCGTCACCGGCGAGGCCAGCAACGCCTCCATCGTCCCCCGTTCCCACTCGCGCGCCACCACCAGCGACGTCAGCAGCGCCCCAATCACCGTCATGATGATCGTGATGGACCCCGGAATCAGAAAGTTCCGGCTTTCGGCGGCGGGATTGAACCAGAAACGCGGTTCGATCCCGATGGCGGGGGGCGGGGTTTCACCGCGTTTGGCGGCGCGCTGCAGCATCCAGCCGTTCCAGGCGGCGGCCACGTAGTTCTCCACGAAACGGGCCGTGTTCGGTTCGGAACCATCGGCCACCACAAGCAGCGGGGCGGCCGCGCCCGGCTGCTTGAGTTTCTCGGAGAATTCCACCGGCACCACCACAAAACCCCGCACCCGGCCCTCGGTGAGCGCCTCGGCGATTTCCGCCCGCGTCCGGGCGGTTTGGACGGCGAAGGACGGCGATCCGTGGAGGCTGGCGGCGAAGTGTCTGGCCTCCGGGCCGGCGTCTTCGAGGACGAGCCCGAGGGACAGCGCGGCCGAGTCGAGGTTGATGCCGTAACCGAAAATGAAGAGCATGACCACCGGCAGCACGAAGGCGACGAGGTTGCTGCTCGGATCGCGCAGGATTTGCCGGGTCTCTTTCCGGCAAAGGGCGCGCAGGCGGCGGAACGAACCGGGAGCGGTCATGGCGGGAACTCGGAGGCGTGTTGTTGCACCAGGGCCATGAACGCGTCTTCCATCGAGGGATCGGGGTTCTCGGGGGACGCGGTTTGCTCCTTGAGCTGATCGGGCGATCCGGCGGCGATGATTTTGCCCCGAAACACCAGCGCGATGCGGTCGCAGTATTCGGCTTCGTCCATGAAATGGGTGGTGACCATGACGGTGACGCCCTTGTCGACGACGCCGTTGATGTGGGTCCAGAACTCGCGGCGCGTGACGGGGTCGACGCCGGAGGTGGGTTCGTCCAGAAAGAGAAGGGCCGGCTCGTGCATGACCGCGCAGGCCAGCGCCAGCCGCTGCTTGAACCCGAGGGGCAGGGCGCCGGCCGCCGTGCCGAGAAAGGGCTGCAGCCTGAACACCTCGGTCATTTCAGCCATCGCGCTTCTCTGCCGCGCGCCGCGCAGACCATACGCGCCGGAGAAGAACTTCAGGTTCTGCGCGACGGTGAGGTTGCCGTAGAGCGAGAATGTCTGCGCCATGTAGCCGAGGCGCTGGCGCGCCTCGCTCGGGCTGGTTTTCAGGTCAATCCCCATCACCCGCGCCGTGCCGGAGGTGGGCGCAAGCAGGCCGCACATCATCCGGAACGTGGTGGATTTGCCGGCGCCGTTCGGGCCAAGCAGGCCGAAGATCTCCCCGCGTTTCACGGCGAAGTGCACGTCGTCGGCGGCGGTGAAACCGCCAAAGCGTTTGGTCAGCGCCACCGCTTCCACCACCGTGTCGTGATCGCCCCGCACAGGCCGCAGGCGTTGCGCCAGGACCGACTCCCCCCCCGGACCGCCGCCCAGCGCCTCGATGAAGGCGTCCTCGAAACGGGGCGCGACCGGCACGAGTTCGGCCTGGCCGCCGGCGTCCAGCTCCTCGAGGCCGGGTCGGGCCGCCCCCGGACGGAGCACCAGCCGGACGGCGTGGCCTTGAATGACGCCATCCATGACCTCGGGCCGTCGCAACACGCGGGCGAGCACGCGGCGGCGGTTGCCGGCCAGCCGCCGGAGTTGCAGGGTCCGGTCGCGCATCGGCGCGGTGAGATCCGCAGGGCTCCCCGAGAACATCAACCGCCCGTCGTTCATCAGCAGCACCTCGGCGCAGCGTTCGGCTTCGTCGAGATACGACGTGCTCCAGACCACAGTCAGCCCCCGGGCGGCAAGCTCGCCCATCATGCTCCACAATTCGCGGCGCGACACCGGATCGACGCCCACGCTGGGCTCGTCGAGCAGAAGCAGCCGGGGACGCCCGAGAAGCGCGCAGGCCAGGCCGAGCTTTTGCTTCATGCCGCCGGAGAGCCTGCCGGCCAGCCGCGCGGCGAACGGGGCCAGGCCGGTGAACTCCAACAGGCGCCGGAACGCGGCACCACGCTCCTCGCCGGCCAATCCCCGAAGATCCGCGTGAAGTTCCAGGTTCTCACGCACGGACAAATCCTCGTAGAGACCGAACCGTTGCGGCATGTAGCCGATGAACCCGCGCAGGAACCCCGCATCGCGCACCGGGTCGCGCCCGTTGACGCCGAGGGTGCCGGACGTCGGCGCCAGCAGCCCCGCCATCAGCCGGATCAGCGTCGTCTTGCCCGCCCCGTCAGGCCCCACCACCCCGGTGATCCGGGCGGGCCGCAGCGCCGCGGAGACGCCCTCCAGCGCGGGCTTCGTCGAGCCCGGAAAGACCTTCCTGACGCGGTCGAGTGTCACCAGGGCGTCGCTCATACGCGGCCGGGCAGCCCGGCTAGCCGCCGGGAAACGTGACGGTGACCGGCATGCCCTGACGCAACCCTTCGTCGGGATCGGCCACGACGATGCGCAGCCGGTAAACGAGGGCCGTGCGCAGCTCGGCCGTCTCCACGGTCTTCGGCGTGAACTCCGCACGCGGCGAGATGAACCCGATCCGGCCGGTGTAGGGTTGATCGCGACGGGCATCGGTGTGGATGTCGACCCGCATGCCGGGATGGATCCGGCCGAGGTCGGGTTCGTGCACGTAGGCTCGCACCCAGACCGGGCGCACGAGGGAGAGCGTGAACACGGCCGCACCGGCCTGCACGATGGCGCCCCGTTCCTGGACGCGCGTGAGGATGACCCCGTCCGAGGGCGCGGTCAGGACCGTGTCCTCAAGCTGGAGCCTGGCGGTGGCCAGTGCCGCCTCGGCCCGGGCGAGATCGGCCCTGGCCTGCGCGATGTCTTCGGCCCGGAAACCGGCTTCGAGCAGCGCGAGGTTTTCGCGCGCGGACTTGAGTCGCGCCCGGGCCTCCTCGGCACCGGCCGCGGCGTTGTCGCGGTCCTGGACCGAGACGGCTTTGGTGGCGAGCAATTCTTCGAACCGCGTGAACAACCGCTCCGCATTCGCCGCGGTCGCCTCGCGCTCGCGGACGAGCGACCGGGCTTGCGCAATTTCCTCGGGACGGTTGCCCGTTTCGAACAACTTCAGGCGGGCCCGCAGGGATTCAGCCTGCGCCTGCGCGCCGGCCAGCTGGTTGCGATAAGGCTCGGCGTCCAGGCTGGCCAGCACGTCTCCCGCCTTGACGGGGTCGCCCTCGTCGCACCGCAGTTGCGCCAGTTTGCCGGGAACGCGGAACCCCAGGGTGACTTCGCGGATGTCGACGTTGCCGTAAAGCGTCAGGGTGGGTTCCTTGCGGGGGTGATACCTGTGATAGCACCAGGCGGCGGCGCCCACCACGCCCAGCGCCACGAGCCCGACGCGGAGCAGGCGTTTCACGGCGAGGCCTCCTCGACGATCCGATGGACTCCCCGGAAGAAACGCCGCATGGGCAGCGGCATTTCCGGCTTGCTGGCGACGGCTCCCAGCAGGGGCGGAACACGACCACCGCGGTCGTCGATCACGGAGCCAAGCCGGGGTGGGGGACGCGCGAGCATGACGCATCGATATCCGTGTTGGTGGGCGGGCAACAGCCTGAGCATCGAGGGTGCGCGGCGCAAGGTGCCGCACGTGAACGCCACGGCGGTGCAGGTGGCAGCCGCGGTGACGGCGGCGGTGTTGTGGGTCATCGACACGGGGATTGGCGTCGACTCAGCCTGCCATCCGCCCGGCGTCGCGGCTCGCGAGATAGTCGCGAATGAGCCGGATGTTTTCGGGCGGCGTTTCGAGTGGCATGGCGCCGGTGCCCATGACACAGTTCGGCCGGTCGCCCACAATCTCCAGCACGCGGTCGACGGCGCGACGGATCCGCTCCGGGTCGGAGCAGGCGACGACGCCCGGGTCGAGGTTGACGCGCATGGCGACGTGCGGGTGCGTTCGGGCCACGCGCTCCACAAACGCGGCCTGGTCCGTCTCCACGTTGCAAGCGAGGTAATTGGTGCCCGTGGAGAGGAGGTCGTCGAGGATGGGAAACGTGTTGCCGCCCATAATGCACGGCACCGGATGCCCGATGCACTCGGCCGCCACGGCCAGCACGCGCTTCAGCGCCGGCAGTTCCACCTCGCGGAAATGGCGCGGCGACAGGATCGGCGGTGCCGCGGCCGATTCGAAGAACGCCACGTCGAGCCCAGCCCGGGCGACCGCGCGGCACAGGACCGCCTGGTTCTCGGCCAGCCGCCATAGCATCCTGCCGGTGTCCTCAGGTCGCGTGATGGTGTCCTCGCACAGGTTCGCGATGCCGCGCAGATTGAACGCGATCGAGAACGGCCCCGCCACCGGGATGCGGACGTCGGCGTCCGGAAACTCGCGTTTCAACCGCTGGCCGACTCGGATAAGCATGGCCACGCGGCCGTCCCGGTCCGGGTCGAAGGGTTTCACCGCCAGGCCGTCGTCCAGCGACGACCAAAGCGGCTGGTGAATGGCGGGAATGGCATCGCCCCCGCACAATTCAACCCGGGCGCCGTAGGCCTCGGCTTCGAGATTGTAGATGTCGATCCCGACCGCGACCACCTGGTGATGGTATTCGAGATAGGCGCGGCGATGGCCCTCGAACATGAGTTGTTCATCGCGGGACACGTCCCACGGCGTGCGCCCGACAAAGCGGGCGGCGTGTTCATAGACGACCGGTGTGAAAGCGATGCTCATGGTTCCATTCCGCGGCCAGGCCTTCCGGCTGCTCCTCCATGCCAAGCCACAGCGGCGGCGCCCGGCCCCGGCAGCCCCGCGGCCAGCCCCTCCGCGTTTCGACGCGCCCCCCGGACGGCGGCTCCGGCATCCGCCGCTGCCGCTCTGGAACGCCGCTGCTGGCCGCCCTTGGCGCGTCCCCTGACTGCGTTGACGTCAATCATGCCGCCCAGGGTAACGCTCTTGCCCGTAGGAACGCCAGATCTTTGCAAGCCCCTTGCACCCTCCCCCGCCTGCGCCCGCACCGGGTTGCCACCCTCGCCTGCCAGCGCGCGCCCCAGCCCTGCGGGGGCTCACCGTCCAATTTGTCCACGTTGCTCTTCCCGCTAAGAAACCTTGCGCTCGGGGGTCGTATGATCGGAAGCTGATGGCGTATCGCCCCGGCGGCACCGCGGACGTGCGCGGGGCGACGCGCTTGAAAGCGGTCGAACGACCTGACGTGCCGTGAACAACTCAAGCCCTCGACATGCGCAAAGCGGTTTCACGCGGCGCGGCGCCGCTAATCCCGGTTCGCCCCGCGCATGCTCCCCCAACCCCGACGCTCCTCAACGCTCCGAGTCCGATTGGGGCGCGTCCTGCAAGAACGGACTGACACTATGAAGACCCGCACTCCGAGTCTGCGCTGTCCACGCCTCTTCTGCCGGCTCCTTGCCGGACCCATCCTCAAGCGCACCGTGTTCATCCCGGCGTGGCGCCGGCGGCGGGCAGCTGTGTTCAAAGCAGGGTGGGTGATGGGGGTGGGGGTCGTGGTGGCCTTGCGGGTGTGCGCCCAGGAGATCGGTTATGTGGAGACCTTTGCCCTGGCGTCCGACCGGGAAGCCGCCCTCAGGGAGCTGGTTCCCGGAACGGACGAGTATTTCTATTACCACGCGTTGCAGGCCCAGAACACCGGGCAGCGGGACCGGTTCGAGGAGGTCATGAACCGCTGGACGCGCGACCGGAACGGCAAGGTCACGGAGCGTGCGCGGGAGTTGCTGAATCGGCAGGCGCTGCTCGATTACGAGCGGCAGCCGCAGAAGACGCTCGACTACCTGAGAAAGGAGCTGGATCTTCGATTCGATCACGCCCGCAAGACCGGCGAACGGCGCAGCGCCGCCCCCACCAAGCTGGACGAGTCCCTGATCCGCGCCGGGACGCTTCTCAAGCGGGCGCTGGCCGAGGAGCCGCGCGATCTGAAGCGGATTGAGAACGCCGGGCTGGAGCTGGCGGCCGGGCCGGTTCTGACTGGCGACCAGCGCCGCAACCTGCTGGCGCGCCTGACGCGTCCGGACTTCCCGGGGCTTGTGGACCTGGTCCTGGCGGATCTGAAGCATCGCGACAGCCGCGGGTTTGGGAGCCTGGAGATCCACAAGTGTTTGACCCTTGACCAGATGGACGCCTTGTTGCGGAGAGAAGCCGGCTTGCGCAACGAAGTCGCGTTCGTCAACGCCTACCTCGCCGCCCTGGCACCCGAGAACGAAGCGGACCTCGACACCGACAGCGCCGCCCGCGGGGCTTACCTGGAACGGGTCTGGGCGTTTGTGGAAACGCTCGAGCCCGTTCACAACTCCCTCAAAGCCCACGTCCTTTACCATCGCCTCCGCCACGACCGGAAACAGGGTCTCCACGATCACGACCGGTTTCTCGCCTACGTGAAGCTGCCGCGGCACGTGCCTTACCTGCGGGAGGAGATCCGGAAACAGCTTCCCCGGGAGGAGCACATGGCCAGGCTCGACCGCGGGTTCGGACTCGTCTCGCTCCCGCCGGTGGGCAACGAGGAGCCCCTGGTCCGGGAGTATTTGCTGCACCTGCTCCATGAGGCGCCCAATGACGAGATCTACCGCCCCTGGCTCCGCGACGATTTCCTAAGGCGCCTGTTCGCCGAGGCGAAGATCGTCCACGGCATCGGCGACCCGCAGCAGTGGGCGCCGCTGCTTTCGCCGGACGACTACCGCCGGCTGAAAGAGCGGGTGGACATCGAGTTCGCCCCGGACAATCCCGACGTTTTCGGCGCCGAGGCGGCGGTCCGGCTGAGGGCGTTTGTCAAGAACGTGCCGGTGTTGATCGTGAAGGTTTATGAGATCAACACCTTCAACTACTACCGCGAGACGGGCCAGCCGTTGAACCTCGCCCTCAACCTCGACGGCTTGGTCGCCTCCTCCGAGCGCCGCGTCCAATACTCCGAAACGCCCGAACGCCGCGTCGCCCGAACGTTCGAATTTCCCGAACTCAAACGCCGCGGCGCCTATGTCGTTGAACTCATCGGCAACGGCAAAAGCAGCCGCGCCTTGGTGCAGAAGGGCCGGCTCGGCGTGCTCCAGGAAGTCACCGCGGCCGGCCACGCCTTCACCGTGCTGGACGAGGCAAGCCGGCGCTTGCCGGACGCGCGCGCCTGGCTGGGCGGCCGCGAATTCGTTGCGGGCGGGGACGGCCGGATTCTGGTTCCGTTCAGCACCGAGCCGCGGGTGGAGACCTTGATCGTGCGGCAGGACGGGTTTGCGTCGATCGCGCGGTTCAGCCACCTGGCGGAGCACTACGACTTGAGCGCAGGCATCTACGTGGACCGCGAATCGCTCATCCGTCGTGAAAAGGCGCGGGTGGCGATCCGGCCCGTGTTGCGCGTGAGCGGCCGGCCCGCGAGCCTCGAGTTGCTCGAGGAGCCCAGGCTTGTGATCCGGACCGCCGACCTGCAAGGCATCGCCACGGAAAAGGAATTCGCCGGGCTGAAGCTGCGCGAGGACGCCGAGACGGTTTGCGAGATTCTGGTTCCGGAGAACGCCGTCCGGCTCACGGCCACCCTCAAGGCCCGGATCCGGAACATCAGCCAGAACAAGAAACAGGACCTGAGCAGCGGCACCACCTTCACGCTCAATGGCATCGACCGCACCCAGGCCGTTCAGGACCTGCACGTCAGCCGGACGCGTGAGGGGTACGTCGTCGAGTTGCGGGGCAAGAACGGCGAGCCGCTGCCGGGCGAACCGCTGGCATGCGCCTTCAAGCATCGGCAGTTTCGGGACCAGGTGCATGTGGAACTCCAGACCGACGGCCGGGGCCGGGCCTGGCTGGGGGACTTGGGGGACATCGAATGGTTCCGCGTCAAGGAACCGGCCGGCCGCGAGCCGCGATGGCCGGTGTCGCGCGGAGCCTGCGCCTACCCGGCGCAGCTGCACGGCCGCGCCGGCGAGACGCTGCGCGTGCCGTGGATTGTCGACGGGGCCGAACCGCTCCGCGACGTGTCCCTGCTCGAAGTGCGGCGCGGGCGGTTCGTCAAGGACTGGCGCGAGGCGCTCGCGCTCGAGGGCGCTTTCCTCGAGCTGCGGAACCTGCCTGCAGGCGACTATTCCCTGTGGCTCAAACGCGAGGCGCGGGAGATTGCCGTGGCGGTCACGCGGGGCGAGGACCGGGACGGCTTCACGTTCTCGGCGCGGCGCGCGCTGGAGCGTCTCCGACTGGCGCCCCTGCAGGTCGCCGCAGTCGAACCCGGCGCCGAGACGGTGACCATCCGGCTCGCCCATGCCACCCCGTTCACGCGGGTCCACGTGTTCGCCACCCGCTACCTGCCGGCCTACGACGTGTTCGCAAAACTGGGCTTCACCGGCGCGCCCGGCCTCCAGCAACAGGTGTGGCGGCCTGCCCGCACGTTCTATGAGTCCGGACGCGATATTGGAGACGAATACCGCTACATCCTCGACCGGCAGCTGGCCAGGAAGTTCCCCGGCAACATGCTCGAACGCCCCGGCCTGCTGCTCAACCCGTGGGCGGTGCGCGACACCGACACCCAGACGGAGACACTCGCCAAAGGCGCGGAGTATGGCGGCGCTTCCGCCGCCGTGCCCCGGCCCGCCGCGACCCCGCACGCCCCGGCCGAGCCCGCCCCGGAGCCGCCTGAAGGCTATGCGTCGGTCGATTTCCTCAAACACCCTTCCGTCGTGCTGCTGAACCTCGTGCCCGACCCGCAGGGCCGCATCCGAATCCCCAGGGACACCCTCAAGGGCAAACCCCAGTTGCGGATCCTGGCCGTGGACCCGATCACGACCGTCCTGAAGGACGTGGCCCTCGACGACACGCCGGTCGAGATGCGCGAGCTTCGGCTGGCCGGCGGGTTGAATCCCGCGAAACGCTATTCCGAACAGAAGCTCATCACGACCGTGCCATCCCGGGGCGGCTTTGCGATTCCGGACGCCACGACGGCGCGTTTCGAGATCTGCGACACCGTGGCCAAGGCCTACCGGTTGCTGGCAACCCTCGGCACCAACAGCACCTTCGAGACCTTCTCCTTCGTCACCACCTGGCCCGACTTGGACCCCGCCCAAAAGCAAGACCTGTATTCGAAATACGCCTGCCACGAGTTGAGCTTCTTCCTTTATCACAAGGACCCCGGGTTCTTCCGCGACGTCATCAAGCCCTATCTCCAGAACAAGAAGGACAAGACCTTCATGGACCGCTGGCTGCTTGGCCACGACCTCAAGGACTACCTCGATCCCTGGCGCTTCAACCGCCTGAACATCGTCGAACGCATCCTCCTCGCCCAACGCCTTCCCGATAGGCAGGCCTCCATCACCCGCCACGTGCGCGACCTCGCCGACCTCATCCCGCCGGACCCGGAGGACTTCAACCGCCGCTTCGACACCGCCGTGCAGACCGGCGCGGTGGAAACCGAAGGCGGCGTGCGGCGCGCCCTGGACGAGCTGCGGCGGAAGGAGGAGGAAACACAGCAAGCCAGGCTTGGGTTCAGGGCCAGCAAGGCGGAACCGCAGCCACCGCTGGCGGTGCTGGCGACAGCCCCGGCGACACGGGCCGGGGCTCTGGCCGACCGCCTGGACGCCGGGATTGAAGCCGCCAGGGGCGCCAGGGCCGACCTTGCGCGGCGGCAACGGGTCGCCGGACGGACGCTTTCGGAAGAGGGTGAGCGGCTTGCCGAGGAGCCTGCCCGGGGGTTCTTTGCACGCGAAATCCTGGGACGCGACTCGGCCCGGCGTTTCTTCCAGAAACTGGATCGCACCAAGGAGCTGGCCGAGAACAACTATTACCATCTCCCCATCGACAAGCAGCTCGCCGACTTGATCCCCGCCAACACCTTCTGGGCCGATTACGCCCAACACGACCCCCAAAACCCCTTCCTGTCGAAGTCGTTCCCCCAAGCCACACGCAACTTCACCGACATGATGCTCGCCCTGGCGGTGCTCGACCTGCCCTTCCAGGCAGGCCGGCACGAGGAAACCCTGGACGGCCTCCGCTACACCCTGCAAGCCGCCTCGCCGCTCGTCGTGTTCCACCGCGAAATCCGCGAGGCTCCCAAGGCCGAGGACACCGCCGGCATGATTGTCGCCCAGCACTTCTTCCGGGCCGACGACCGCTACCGGCACGAGAACAACGAGAAGATCGAGAAGTATGTCACCGAGGAATTCCTGCCGCGCGTGGTGTATGGGGCGGAGGTGGTGCTGACCAACCCCCGCGGCAGCCGCCAGAAGCTGCAATTGCTGCTGCAGATCCCCGTCGGCGCCATCCCCGTGGGCGGCGGCTTGGCAACCCGCGGCGTCTACGTGGTGCTTGAACCTTACAGCACGCAAAAGCTCGAATACTATTTCTACTTCCCCGCCCCAGGCCAATATCCCCACTACCCCGTCACCGTCGCGCGCCAAGACCGCGTCGTCGCCGGCGCCGCGCCGTTCGCCTTCAACGTCGTCGAGCGCCTGACGCGTATTGACAAGACGTCGTGGGCATGGCTGTCGCAGCACGGCACGCCGGCGGAGGTCCTTGCGTTTTTCAAGCAGGCCAATCTCCATCGCCTCGACCTTCACGAGATCGCGTGGCGCATGAAGGACCGCGACTGGTTCCGCGAGGCGACCTCGCTGCTCGGACAGCGCCACGCCTGGAACCTGACGCTGTGGTCCTACGGCGTCCTGCACAACGATCCGGACAGGATCCGCGCCTTTCTGCAGCACTCGCCCTTCGCGGACCGCTGCGGTCTGCATCTCGCGTCGCCGCTGCTGGTGTTGGATCCGGTCGAGCGGCTGGCTTACCAGCACCTGGAATACGCGCCGCTGGTCAATCCGCGCGCCCACCAGGTGGGAGCCCATCGCAAGATCCTCAACAACCGGTTTCGCGAGCACTACCAGCGGTTCATGAGGCTCCTGGGCTACAAGGCCGCGCTCAGCGACCAGGACAAACTGGCTGTGGCCTGCTACCTGGCGCTGCAGGACCGCATCGAGGAGGCCCTCGACTGGTTCGCACGCGTCGACCGCAAGGCGGTGCCCGAAACCCTGCAAGCCGACTACCTCGGAGCCTTCCTCGCGCTGTATCGCGGCGACGTCCGCACCGCGCGGCAACTCGCCAAAGCCCATGCCACCGCGCCGGTGACCCGCTGGCGAAACCTCTTCGCCCACATGCTCAGCCAGCTCGACGAACTCGACGGCGCGCCCGCCGGCGTGGCGGACAAGGAAAGTCGGGATCAGGCCCAGGGAGCGCTGGCGGCAACCGAACCCGCTTTGGACATGCAGGTCGAAGCGGGTCAGATCCGGCTCGACTATCGCAACCTGACCCGCTGCGTGCTGAACTTGTACCCGATGGATATCGAACTGTTGTTCTCCCGCAACCCCTTCCTGCAGGACGCCGCAGCGCAGTTCTCGTTCATCCGGCCCGTGTCGAGCCTGCCGGTGGACTTGCCCCGGGACAAGGAAACAGCCACCGTCGCCCTGCCCGCGGAGTTTCAGGCTCGGAACGTGATGGTGGAAGCCCTCGGCGCAGGCATCCGCAGAACCCAGGCCTACTACGCCAACACCCTCAAACTCCAGTTGATCGAGGCCTACGGACAATTGGTCGTGACCCACGCCACGTCCCGAAAAACCGTCCCGGGCGCCTACGTCAAAGTCTACATGAAGTCCGCAAGCGGCCAGGTGAAGTTCTTCAAGGACGGCTACACCGACTTGCGGGGGCGCTTCGACTACGCCTCGCTGAACACGAACGAACTCGACAACACGCAGCGCCTCGCGGTGCTCGTCCTGAGCCCCGAGTTCGGCGCCGTCGTGCGTGAAGTCGCACCTCCCAAGCGTTGACCGGGCGCCAGACGCCGATCGCCGCGCACCGGGCAGGACTCGGATCAGCCCGGACACGGTGCGCGGCCCCCGGCAATCCGGGACTGCGCGTGGTGCCGCGCCAAATCCCGCAAGCGGCTTGGGGAGCGACACCTGGGAATCCAGGACGATACTTTCAATGGCGACGGCGTCTGAAGGCCGCTGCGTCTCGAACGGCCTGAGGCCGCGGTTCGCCGGGAATTTATTGCGATTTTCTGCGAAGCCCGCGCAGCGCCGCAGCGTCGAACCGCCAAGATGAGCACGCGCAATTTTCTGACCCGGGGCGGATCGGCGGCAGTGGTTCTGCTGGCCGGTGTGTTGGTGCTGGCGACCGGCTGCGCGCAGCAGCGGGTGGTGCACGTCAGGCCGGCATACCCCGTTGCCGCCCCCCCGCCCCCCGTTGCGGTGGCGACGGTTCCAGCCGACGTTGTGGCGTTGCCGGCCACGCCGCCTCCCGCCCCGGCGGTGCCGCTGCGTTCGGCGGCGGATCTGGACAACATGCTGGCACCGATCGCGCTTTATCCGGACCCGTTGCTGGCGCAGATCCTGCCGGCGGCAACCTCGCCCGAGCAGGTGGTGATGGTTCACCGCTTTCTGCGCGAGGGCGGAACGCTGCACCAAGTGGATGCGCAGCCATGGGATAACAGCCTCAAAGCCCTGGCCCGCTACCCGGCCACGCTTGAGATGCTGGATGAGCACCTGGCTTGGACGACGGAGTTGGGACGGGCTTTTCTCCACCAGCCGCGTGACGTCATGGACTCGGTCCAGCGCCTGCGCGCGCAGGCCCTGGCCCTGGGCAATCTCCAATCCACACCCCAGCAAACCGTCATGATCAGCGAAGGGATTATTGAAATCGTCCCGGCCACCCCGCAATGGATCCATGTGCCCGTCTATCAGCCGGAAGTCGTCTACGTCCAGCCGCCCCCCCCGCCAGGCCGCGTTCACATCACCTTCGGCGTAAGACTCCTTGTCGGCGCGTGGCTCAACCACGACTGCGACTGGCACCGGCGCGAAGTCATTGTCTGGCACCATGACCACCCGCGCCCGGCGGACTGGTGGTATCGTCCGGCAAGCCGGCGCGATATCGCACCGGCGGTGCATCCTCCCCATGGGACCGCGGCGCACCCCACGCCCTCACACAGTCAGAACGTCAGCGTCTGGCGGCCCCGGACCCGCGATGCAGTGATGAACCGCGGTGACCGCGGCTGGGAGCGTCCGGACGCCCGGGCAACCCCCGCGCCGGCTCGGTACGAAGGGGTGAAACCGGAACCCGGCGGCACCCGCCAGACCCCATCCTCCGCGCAAGCGCAGAAACCGGTTCCAGCCCGGGAAGCGCCCACCACGACGATGACCAGGGACGCCCGCCCAAGCCGGCCGCAACCGCAACCGTCCCCGCCTCAACCCCAGGCCACGCCTCGGCACACCGGCACCGTCGAGCCGGTAGCCCCCAGCAAGAGTTCTCCCACAGCCGGCCAGCCGGGCAGCCACCCACCGCTGCCTGCCCGCGCCGCAGCCCCAAACCCCCAACCGCAGCAGCCGCTTTCCGCACCCCAAACCACGCGCTCCGCGCCGGCAGCGGCGGCAAAGCCGTCTTCCGCCGCCCCAACTCGAACCCCGCGGCCCGCAGGTCCGCCCCCTCCTTCGCGCACCGCTCCGCCCGCCGCGCGGCCTGCCGCACGGCCTGCCGCTCCGCCCGCCGCTTCGCGCGCTGCTTCTCCTGCCTCTTCACACGCCGCCGCACCCGCCGCTTCGCGACCCGTCGTGAGCCCCGCCCTCCGGCCCTCGTCCGGCGCGCTGAAGGGAATTGACGACTCGCGGTCAACGCGCGCGGCCAGCGCGCGCGGCCAGCAGAGCCGCCAGGCGATTTCCAAACCGGTTGCCCGGCCCGCCCGTTCCACGCCGGCGCCGTTGCCGGCGCCGTCGTCGCCGCCCAAGTCCAGTTCGGGGCGGACGACGAAGCCGCAGCAACCGCGCGGGAAGTGATCGTGAGGACGCACAGCCCAAGGAATACCCAATGAATGCCCGTAACGACCTGATTCATAACACCCGGTGCGCCGGAATGCTCCCGGCGGCAACGCGCCGAAGCCCCACGCTGCAACTCATGGTTGGCGTCCTCATGCTCGCGATGTCGCCGCGCGCGCCAGCCGCGGGCCAGCAGCTGTTTGACAGTCCCGAGGACGCCGTGCGCGCCCTGGCGAGTGCGGTCGAACACCGCGACACCAATGTGCTACAGGCCATGTTCGGCGTCGCGGGGCGGGACTTGGTGTCGCCGGATGCGGTTCAGGCGACACAGGAATTCGAGCTGTTTCGGAAGCGGCTTGGCAAAGCATGGGCGGTGGTGCGGCGGAGCGAGTCGGCCGCCGTGCTGGAGGTGGGGCCCGAGGCGTGGCCGTTTCCGATCCCGCTGGCGATGACGAACCGGCAATGGCGATTCGACACGGAGGCGGGCCGTCAGGAGGTGTGGAACCGTCGCATCGGGCGGAACGAACTCGGCGCGTTCGCCGTCTGCCGCAGCTACGTGGAGGCACAGCGCGAGTATGCCGGCAGGGACCGGGACGGCGATGAGGTGCTCGAGTATGCGCAGTATCTGCGCAGCACCCCCGGCCGACGCGACGGCTTGTATTGGCCATGGCAGTCCGGCGAGGAACAAAGCCCCCTCGGCCCCTTGATCGCCGCCGCCCGGGTCGAAGGCTATCGCCGCCAGAGCCGGATCCTGACCGAGGAACGGTCGCCCTACCACGGATATCATTTCAAGATCCTGCACAAGCAGGGCAAACATGCGCCCGGCGGCAAGTATGACTACGTCATCAACGACCACATGATCGGCGGGTTTGCGCTCGTGGCCTGGCCTGCAGAATGGGGCAACTCGGGCATCATGACCTTCATCGTCAACCACCAGGGCAAGGTGTTTCAGAAGAACCTCGGCCCCAAAACGGCCGCGGTCGCCGGCGCCATGACCCAATACGATCCGGACAGCAACTGGACCCCGGTGACGCACGCCTTTCCCATCTCCGCCCAGACGCAGCCGTGAACCCCGTCAGGGGAATCGAACCCGGGCGCGATAAAAACCGCGGTCCCGGCGCTCACCGGGCGGGGCGGACGTCTCGTGAAGAAAAACCGTTTGCGCTTCGGCGGCCAGGATGGGGTCCCCGACCGGCATCCACTCCTCGCCGCTCAAGGACGGGCAGTATTCAAGCTGATACATCATTCCAGGGACCGTTGACCAAGTGATCTCGATCGCGCCGGACGCGGGCAGGATTCGGACGCTGCCTTTTCCGATCCAGTTTGGCAGGCCGGGCGTCCCGCCGGCCACCGAGCTCGCACGCCAGTTCCAGGCGGCGGCATTGGCCCGGCCGGGATTCAGAAGCATCAGGGACGGCCCGGATCCGTCCGGTTCCTCCGGCCATGGGGGCGTGTCGCCGTAGGGCACCGCGTCCACCGCGAACCCGCCGGGATCGGCGAGAACCACGAGTTCACCCTCGTTGGCGAGCCTCCCGCTCGACCACTGGAACACGGGGTATCCCCGGCCCGCATAGGTCATCGCGTTCTTCGCCACCACCGCATGCCCGCCCGGCGGAAGCTCCCAGCCGGCAGGAAACACAAACTCGACGCCCGCCACAAAGGCGTACCCCGCCAGCGACACGGGGTGCGCGTTGGGATTATGGAGTTCGACGAACTCGAACGCCTCGTCGCCGCCCTGCCCGCTGCAAGGATGGTAGTGGATCTCAGTGATCACCAGATCGGCACCCTCCCCATCGCTCGAGAGCGGCTGATACGGGATCGCCCCGAGGTCGGCACGCGTGCCGTCCGGATCCGTGGCGCCCCGGGGATCGCCCGCGTCGATCGCGGACGAGTGCGCCCGCAACCGGAAGTCATGCGCATGCCGGTCGGCAAAAGCCGGGCCGTCATACAGGTTCCCCGCGCCGGGAAGCATCTCCGTGTTGGCCAGGCAATAGTCGGTTGTCACGCTCCCCAGCGCATCCACATACACGGCGTTGGATTGGGAAAAGGCCAGAATGCAGTTCACCACGCGCGCGACGCCGGCGCCCATGCCCGGGTTCTTTTCATAGGCCGCCACGGCGACGTCGTTGCCGCAAAACGTGCATTGATCGACGACGGCCAGCGACCCTGTTTCCTTGACCGCCACCCCCATGCCGCAACCATGAATGAGGTTGCTGCAGACGGCCGCCGTGGACGCCTGGCCAACCGACACGCCCTTGTCGCGGCAATTCCAAAGGATGTTGCCTGCGACCAGAACGTTCGTGGATCCCTCCCCAAGGTCGATCGCGTCGTTGTTGATTCCCAGGAAATCGTGAACCCGGTTGCCGACAATCCTGCCCTCGGCCAACTGGTCGTAATCGATCGCGTCCGTGTCCACAGCGGATCCCCCCAGGAACTCGCAGTTCTCGACCGACGCGAACTGTGCCCCTTTGACATTGATGCCATCGCCGGTGGTGACGATGTGAATGAAGCTGTCCTGCAACACGACCCGCCCCCCCAGGATCAGGAGAGGCTGCCGCACATTGGTGATCGACACATGCTCCAGCGTCAGGTCGGCGTCCACCGCCGTAATCCCCCCCGCATAGGCCGGGCAGCCCGCCATGTGCGAAGATCCCGACAGTTGAACATGCCGGAGCACAATGGGCTCGGCGGGCCGCTCGAACACCAGGGCGCCCCAGCGCGGATCCCGGCCCGATGACTGCGACGGCTCGTTGGCCGGATAGACCGGCTGCCGGGCGCCGGCGGCAGGATTCGGCCCGATCGTGACGGGACACTCCGCCGTCCCTCTCGCCACCATGCCGCCCTTCACGTGCAGGTTCGCACGGTCGGGCATCAGGACCGTCGAGCCGGCCTCCATGACCAGGCGGCCGCTTTCTGTGACGACCACATCGCCGCCGGCCGCCCACGCGGGCAAGCCGGCAGTGACCGTGAACACATCGTCGATCACCCCCGGCACAAGCCGCGTTTCCAGATCCGCCTCGAAACGGGCGGTCAATTGCAGTCCACCAGCCACGTCCACTTCGATCGTGTTCAATCCCGTCCCCGCAGTCCATCCGTCCCATCCGCCAAACCGATATCCCACCCACGGCACCGCCTCCAGCCTCACGGGGATTCCTTCGAAAAACGCCCCGCGGAACCCGGGGGGCACGGCCGCCCCTTGAATCAACACCGCGCCCCGGGAGGCGTCGAACGACACGGCGAGCGCATTCGTTTGCCCAAGCCCGAACACGCGCCGGAGGGAGGCGAGTTGGTGGGCGGGGCGGTCCCTGGCGAACTGGCGCAGTTCCTCGACGTTGCGCTCCCACGTCTCCAGGCTCGCAATGCGCGACGGCCAGCGGGCGATCTGCAGCGGCATTTCAGGATCGATGGCGGACTTCAACCGGTCCAGTGTGGCGTTGACCCGGTCCGGGGCGAAGGTGGTGTGGATGTGGACGGCGAATCGATGGATGAATTCGTTCCTGAAGGAGGGGTTGTCCAGCAGGGACCGAAGCTCGAGGGTCGACCATGGCGGGGCCCACAGCGAGTCGGGGGGGGACATCAGATACGCCAGGGTGTCAACCCCGACCACCGAATAGTGCCACATCTGGTCCAGGTCGAAGAGCACCCAGCGCCATCGGCCCTCCGGCTTGGCCTTCCAGAACTTGTTGTTGTGATTGGGGGCGATTCTCCCGATGTACACGGAGGCAATCTGGTAATTCAGGAACTCGTTCAGATCGATCTGCGACGTGACGTGGTCATAAAAAGCCGCCTCCGCCAGATTGTGAGTCTCCAGAAACTGCGCCAGCGCGGCATAATCCTCCACCCCGCCTTCCACCACGATCCGGGGAACGATGTCATGCTCGATCATGTCGACCGGCGCGTCACCCACCCCGGGATGGAGGGCTCGCACGTAACCTGGATTCTGCTTTTCCCTCAGGTTGTAGAGGCCATGATACTGCCCGTTGAGATACAGCCGGACCGGCCGGTAGGCTTGGTAGTCAAGATCCATCTGCTGCCGCACCAGCCCGGTGATCAGCCCTTCGCGCAAGAAGGTCACGTCGCCATCCTGGCCGCCCGCCCGCAGCACGAACGCCTCAAACCGCTGGCCGTCGCGGTCGGAGAAAAGCGGGTAGATCAATTCGTCAAAACCCCATCGGCCCGCCAATTCAATCGACAGCGGCTTTTGAACGCCCATCTGGATGAGCCACCCGATCAGGCTCATTCCGGCATCGATGTGAAACTCCCCCTTGCCGTTCGCCTCGTAAAAATCCACGTGCACTGGCATGTCCCGCTTCTTGTAATCGTTGGCAAATATCCCCACCTGGGGATCGTCGAGGGTGTGCGGGTAGGCGGCCAGGCTGACCACCGGCAGGGTCGAGTACACATCCCACAGGTAAACCTCGACGCGTTCCCTGCCGGGCAGATGGTTTTCCTGAAAGCTCGTGGCGCGGACCACCATCGAACGGTCAATGCAGATCGGCTCGGCATACAACGGCGACCGGCTTGTGGGACGCGTGCCGTCCGTGGTGTAACGCACGCACGCGCCCGCCGCCTCGGTCGAAAGCGTCAACTGGCGCGCCGCGGCGTAGAGGCCGCCGGGAATCGAAAACACCACGTCCCCCGCCTTGGCCGTCGTCGCCACGCCCGGCGTGGTGTTGGCACCGCCCGGCGTCGGCTCGCCAAACCGCAGCCAGACCTCACCGGATCCGGGCGCCCGACCGAACGACACGTCGGTCATTTGCCGCCCGTAATCGATCCGGTCCAGCAGGACGCCGCCGGGCGTGTGCAGGAGAATCGATTCGCCGGCGCCGCTGAGCTTGAAGCCCGCGTGAATCCGCCGCAGGCGGGCGACATCGTAAGGCGAATAGTCGCGCTGCACCAAGTCCCCCGGCGCCGCGTCGTGTCCGTCCGCCCACACCAACACCATCGAATCGCCCCCGAGAACCGTCCCTTCGGGAAACTGCCACCGCTGCGGGTCGTCGGCATCGTCCGTGAGCCAATAGCCGGACACGTCGAGCGGGTGGGGGGACGTGTTGTAAAGCTCGATCCAATCCGAAAAGTCGCCGAGGTCGGAATTGTCGGGGTTGACCGAGGTATTGATGGCGAGGAACTCGTTGACGAACAGGGGAGCGTCCAGGTAATGCACCTCCAGAACCGGGCTTGGCAGCAAGCCGGGACTCCAGGAGCGAACCCGCACAACGGACGGGGTGCCGACGGTCAGGGAGCCGTCCAGCACGGGCGAGGACTCGTCCGGAATGGACCGGTCGAGGGTGTATCGAACGAGTGACCCCGATGGAATCGGCTCAACACACACCGTGACGTTGGAGGAATAGATCCCGTCCGGGGGCGACAGTGACGGCGATGGCGTCACGCCGGGAAAGACCGCGCCGTTGGCTCCGTGGGGCGTCGGTGCCAGGTAGCCGGGCGCGTTCGATGGATTCAAGCCCGGCACGGAAACCGCCAGGCCGGCCTGAAGCAGCATGCCGGCGTCGCCGCGGCAATCATTCAACACCTGGATGGCCAGCAGATTCTCCCCGTTCGCCCGGGCATGACCGATGCCGCCCGCCGCATGCGCCCGCGCGATCTCGGCCCAGGACAGCGCCCGGTCGAAGAGCGTCACTTCATCGACCAGGCCGCGGAAATATTCGCCTTCGTACTGGCGGTACGCATAACCGCCGATGGACACGGGCGCGTCATTCGAAAGGGCACCCTCGATGTAGTCTCGGCTCCGCCCGCGCAACACCCCATCCACGTAAATCCTCAGTTCCTCCCCCGCCCGCCGAACGCCGGCCAGGTGATGCCAGCCCGTGCGCAGCGGGCGGTCGGCCTCGGCAACGATCAGGAACGGCGGCTGCGCCTTGCTCACCTGGAACATCGGCCTGCCGCCGTTGTTCCACGACGTCCGAAGCGCGAACACCTCCCGGTGAGCGCCGCCGTCCACGTTGTCCCAACTGATCAAACGATCCAACTGGACTTCGCCCTCCGTCACGTGCACCCACACGGACACTGTGAAGTCCAACACCGCAAGCCCCGGAACGAAGCCGGCTACAGCCACGTCGTCCCCGCCAAACCTCAGCACCGGCCCGCGCTCCGCGTCGACGACCCCCTCGGGACCTTGCAGATTCGCAGGATGCCCCCCCGTGGCGTCCTCAAGCGTGTCCCCGGTCGCCGACACCGGATCCCAGGACGCCATCGCGCCATCGGGGAACGCCACGCGCAAAAGATGCCGCGCCGGACCAAGATCCACGTGCTCGGCCTCGACCGCCTGCGGCCCCTCGTGGGATTCAATTGCCAGCGATCCAGGGCCAAGATCCGAAGGCGCGTTTGCCGATGCGATCCGCACTCCGTTCAAAAACGCGGCAAACCCGTCGTCGTAGCACATCGCCAGACCCTGCAGATGATCGCCCGCCACAGCCGGAAACCTGAACCGCGCGAACAGGGCGTCCGGGGTGCCGGGCAACGGGGAGCGGAGCAGCAGATCATAGCCGAGCGCCTCGGTGGCATAGCCGATGCCGTTGGCGCCCCGCAGCCAGCCCGAGTCGTCGAACCCATGCTCCACCCACCCCGCCCCGGGATGCCCGGACCGCGAATCCACGTAGCGCGCCTCGGAATCGGCCCCCACGCGCTTCACGGTTGTCTCGCCGCCCGGCATGCCGTAGGCGACATCGGGATGCTGGGGCGGATAGGGATCGTAGGCGTGTTCGACCGTCGTTCCGTCGGGGCGCACCAGCGCCACGAAACCGCCCTCGCCTGACAATTTGAAGTTCGTGTGCCACTCGGCCGCGTCCCGGTCCTTGCCGGAGGCAAAGACGACCAGGAATTGCCCCGGCAGAAGCGTTGCGGCCGGGAAACGCCACTTCGTCATGTTGGTGGGATCGTCCGTCAGGTGCCACCCGTCCAGAGCCGCATGGGTCGATCCCCCATTGTAAATCTCCACCCAGTCGCTCGTCTCGCGGTCCTCGTCTCGCAACCCCCCGACATTCACCGCCACAAACTCCGATATCCACAACCGCCCCTCGACCGCCCCCGCTGCCAACATCAGCATCACCGGAACGGCATACGACAGCGCCCCCGCACGCGCCGCTCGCCAATACGCCCCATGATTCACACAACTCATCGTGCGAAACGACCCTCTCGGATGTCAAGCACGCCCGCCCCCGCCCCATGCGCCGGAGGTGCGCATCTCAGATTTTTCCTTCTGGCTTTTCGTAATCCTAATCCTAATCGTAATCGGCTGAACCGGCTATTCGATCACGAGACAT
>JAFGQR010000181.1 GCA_016935555.1 Verrucomicrobiota bacterium | reverse complement strand
CCGGCGCATCCTCATCGTCGACGACGATCCCGGCCAGCGCAGCCTCCTGGACGCCTTCCTCAAAAGCCAGGGCTTCAACACGCTGGCCGTCGACTCCGGCGAACGCGCCCTCGACGTGCTCCGCACCGAACCCGTCCACATGATGATCTCCGATGTCCGCATGCCGGGCATCTCCGGACTCGAGGCCCTCCGCCAGGCCCGCCAGGAACACGCCGTCCTGCCCGTCCTCCTCGTCACCGCCTACGCCGACATCCGCGAGGCCGTCGGCGCCATGCGCGACGGCGCCGTCAATTACCTCACCAAACCCATCGACCTCGATGAACTGCTCCTCTCCGTCCGCCTCGCCACCGGCCTCGCCCCACGCCCCTCCCAGCGCTTCGGCGACGACCAACCCCTCCCCCCGGGCGTCATCGCCTCCAGCCCCACCATGCACGACCTCTTCCGCGACGCCGCCCTCGTCGCCACCTCCGAATGCCGCATCCTCCTCACCGGCGAAAGCGGCGTGGGCAAGGAGGTCCTCGCCGACCTCATCCATGCGTGGAGCCCCCGCACCACCGGCCCCATGATCAAAGTCAATTGCGCCGCCATCCCCGAAACCCTCCTCGAAAGCGAATTGTTCGGCCACGAAAAAGGCGCCTTCACCGGCGCCGTCGCCCAACGCGTCGGCCGCTTCGAACTCGCCAACGGCGGCACGATCTTCCTCGACGAAATCGGCGACATGCCCCCCAAACTCCAGGCCAAATTGCTCCGCGTCACCCAGGACGGCTGCTTCCAACGCGTCGGCTCCAACACCGAACGACACACCAACACCCGCATCCTCGCCGCCAGCAACCGCAACCTCGAGGCCGCCGTCAAAGATGGCGCCTTCCGCGAAGACCTCTACTACCGCCTCAACGTCGTCGAACTCAACATCCCCCCGCTCCGCGAACGCCCCGACGACATCCTCCCCCTCGCCACCCACTTCATCAGCGTCTTCACCCAGGGCCGCGCCCGGTTCTCCCCCTCCGTCGCCGATTGCCTCGCCCGTTACCCCTGGCCCGGCAATGTCCGCGAATTGCGCAATGCCATGGAACGCGCCGCCCTCCTCTGCCGCGGCGAAATGATCCTCCCCGACCACCTCCCCGCCCGCGTCCGCGGCACCCCCCCCGCCCCCGAAGCCGCCGACCCCAAACGCCTCGAAGACATCGAACGCCAAACCATCCTCGCCACCCTCAGCCAGCACGCCTTCAACCGCACCGAAACCGCCCGCGCCCTCGGCATCAGCCGCCGCACCCTCGTCTACAAACTCCAGCGCCTCCGCGACCAGGGCCACATCGTCGACGCCCGCAGTTGAATTCCGCCGCCGTTCTGCTACAACCAGGGGGCGCATGAAAATCACCGAAGCATTGCTGGCCGAACACGTCGTGTTCCACAACATCTTTGACCACATCGAACGCGTCCTGCCCAGCCTCAAAACCGTCGCCGAAATCAAAGCCTTCGCCGCCCTCCTCACCAGCCTCCTCACCCAGCACGGCACCTCCGAGGAGGAATGGATCTTCGCCCCCCTCGAACATTGCCTCGAACAAATCGGCCAAAGCGACACCTTCGAAAAGGAACACCGCGAAATCGATTCCAGCCTCGCCGACGTCATGCACGCCTCCCGCCTCGCCGACGCCCGCAAACTCCTCCTCCGCGCCGTCCTCGCCTCCCGCAACCACTTCGACCACGAGGAACGCATCGTCTTCACCCTCGCCGAAAAAGTCATGAAACCCGACACCCTCCGCGAATTGGGCCGCGTCTGGGCCGACCAGCGCAAGGCAACCTGACCCGCCCCACCCCCTCAGCGCGCGCATTGTCACCATGAATATCGGACTGCTGGTGTGGCGGGAAATCGGCCATCGCAAATTGAATTTCGCCCTCGGCCTCGCCTCCGTCGCCATCGCGGTCGGCTGCCTCATCGGCGCCATCACCTTGCTCAAGGCGGACCAGCAACGCACCGCCGAAATCCTCGCCGCCAAACAGGCCGACGTCGAAAAGGCCGGCGCGGACCTGGAGGATTCCATGCGGAAAATCATGCTGGGCCTCGGATTCAATGTCCTCATCCTCCCCCGCGACCAGGACTTGAACGAGCTGCACCTCGAAGGCACCCTCTCACGCTCCATGCCCGAACGCTACGTCGAACGACTCGCCCAATCGGAAATCGTCCTCGTCAACCACCTGCTCCCCACCGTCGTCAAGAAAATCGCCTGGCCCGAACACCACATGTCCGTCATCCTCCAGGGCACCCGCGGCGAAGTGCCCCTCGCACACGCCGACCCCAAAAAACCCATCCTCGACGCCGTGCCGCCCGGACGAATCATCCTCGGCTACCGCGTCCAACAGAAACTCCAGCTCCAGCCGGGCTCGCGGGTGACGCTCCTCGGCCGGCCGTTCGAAGTCCTCAAAGCGTATGGCGAGCGGGGAACCGCCGACGATAGCACCGTCTGGATCCACCTGTCCGAGGCGCAGCAGTTGCTCGGCCTCGAAAACCTCATCCATGCCATCCTGGCCCTGGAATGCCACTGCGCCGGCACCCGCATCACCGATATCCGCAAGGAGATCGAAACCATTCTGCCCGGCACCCAGGTGATCGAACGAGGACCCCCCGCGCTCGCCCGCGCCGAGGCCCGCTCCCGCGCCAAAGACTCCGCCGAACAGGCGCTCGCCATGGAAACCGCCCACCGGCGCACGCTGCGCGCCCAACGCGAACGCTTCGCCGCCGTCCTCGTGCCGGTCGTCCTGGCCGGCGGCGCCGTCTGGATCGGCCTCCTCGCCTTCGCCAATGTCCGCGAACGCCGCGTCGAAATCGGCCTCTGGCGCGCCATGGGATTCCGGTCATCACAGGTGCTCGGCATCTTCCTGGGCCGCGCCCTGGCCATGGGACTGGCGGGTGCCGTCGCCGGCGTGCTCGCCGGGATCGCATTCGGGTTCACCTTCGGCGAGGGCGCCGCCGTCCCGGGCCGCGCAGGGGCGATGGTCGATCTGCCGGTGGTCACGCTGGGGCTGGGCGTGGCCGTCGCCCTGTCGTTCCTGGGGTGCTGGCTGCCTGCGATGATGGCCGCCCGGCAGGACCCGGCCGTCGTGCTGCAGCAGGAGTGACCCGTATGGCGTTGCTCGAACTGGATCGCGTCAGCAAAACCTTTCGCACCCCCGGCAACGGCAGCGTGCACGCCCTGGACGGCTTGTCCATGGTCCTCGACGCCGGCCAGTTCCTTGCCCTCCAGGGACCCAGCGGCTGCGGCAAAACCACCCTCCTCCTCATCGCCGGCGGCTTGCTCGAACCCACCGCCGGCTCCGTCCGCCTCAACGGCCAAAACCCCTATGCCCTGACCCCCGACCGCCGCGCGCGCTTCCGTGCCGAGACCATCGGCTTCGTCTTCCAGCAGTTCCATCTCGCCCCCTACCTCAATGTGCTCGATAACGTCCTCTCCGCCGCCATCGCCACCGGCGCCAAAGACGCCTTGCCCCGCGCCCAATCGTTGATCGCCCGGTTCGGCCTCGAACCGCGGATGCGGCATGTGCCGGGCCAGCTCAGCACCGGCGAACGGCAGCGCACCGCCCTGGCGCGGGCGGTCCTGAACCGGCCCAAGCTCCTCCTCGCGGACGAACCCACCGGCAACCTCGATCGCGCCAGCGCCGACATCGTCCTCAACCACCTCGCCGAGTTCGCCCAGGCCGGCGGCGCCGTGCTCCTCGTCTCCCACAGCGAACACGCCGTCCGGCGCGCCCAACGCGTCATCCCCATGCGCGACGGCAAAGCCGTCCCGCCCCCCGACCCCGCCGCCCCAAGCCCAGCCCCCAAACAGCGCGAATGAACACCCCCCCGGCATCCCGCACGGCCCCGCGCACCCCTTCGCCGTCCCAACCTTGATCTCGCCGCCGCGCATGCGACACACCGACAAGTCCCGCGAACCGCCACCACCTATGCCCGTAACCACCCCCCAAAACGCTCCGCCCCCCCGCCGCATCCAGGCCGTCGCCGCCGAGTTGGGACTGGACCCCGATGCCATCCTGCCGCACGGCCATTACATCGCCAAAATCCCCGCCGACGAACTCAACGCCCGCCACGCGCAGCCGGACGGACAGCTCGTGCTCGTCACCGCCATGACCCCCACCCCCCAGGGCGAAGGCAAAACCACCACCACCATCGGCCTCGCCGACGCGCTGCGCCAGGTGGGAAAACGCACCATGTTCTGCGTGCGCGAACCCTCCCTCGGCCCCTACTTCGGCATCAAAGGAGGCGGCACCGGCGCCGGCAAAGCCCAGGTCGTCCCGGCCGAAGACATCAACCTGCATTTCGTCGGCGACATGTATTCGGTCACCAAAGCCAACAACCTGCTGGCCGCCCTCCTCGATAACCACCTCCAACACGGCAACGAACTCGGTATCGACCCGCGCCGCATCAAGCTGCGCCGCGTCATCGACCTCAACGACCGCGCCCTGCGCGACATCATCATCGGCCTCGGCGGCGTCATGCACGGCGTGCCGCGCCCCGACGGCTTCAATATCACCCCCGCCTCCGAAGTCATGGCCATCCTCTGCCTGGCGCGCGATTTCGGCGACCTCGGCCGCCGCATGAGCCAGATGGTCGTCGCCTACACCTACAAGGGACAACCCGTCCGCGCCCACGACGTCGAAGCCGCCGGCGCCATGCAGGTGCTCATGCGCGACGCCATCCACCCCAATCTCGTCCAGTCCCTCGAAGGCACACCCGCCTTCGTCCATGGCGGTCCCTTCGCCAATATCGCCCAAGGCACCAACACCGCCGTCTCCACCCGCCTCGCCCTCAAACTCGCCGATATCGTCGTCACCGAAGCCGGCTTCGCCACCGACCTCGGCGCGGAAAAGTTCTTCCATATCAAATGCCGTGTCGCCGGACTGAAACCCTCCGCCGTCGTCATCGTCGCCACCGCCAAGGCCGTCGCCTACCACGGCGGATTCACCCCCGCCGGCGGCCTCGGCAACCTCGCCAAACACATCGATAATATCCGACGCTTCGGCCTCGAACCCGTCGTCGCCCTCAACCGCTTCGCCGACGACACCCCCGCCGACCTCCAGCGCATCGCCCGGTTCTGCAGCCGCCAGGGCGTCCCCGCCGTCGTCGCCGACCATTACCTCCGCGGCGGCGCCGGCGCCGCCGACCTCGCCAAAGCCGTCCTGCAATCCATCGACACCAACCGCCGCAGAAAATTCCGGTTCCTCTACGCCCTCCAGGATCCCCTCGAAACGAAAATCAACACGCTCGCCCGCGACCTCTACGGCGCCGACGGGGTCGATTATAACCGCACCGCCGAAACGGATCTCGACCTCCTCAACCGGCACGGCTTCGACAAACTCCCCGTCTGCATCGCCAAAACGCCCCTCTCCCTCTCCGATAACCCAAAACTCCAGGGTCGCCCCCGCGGATTCCGCATCACGGTCAATGAACTGCGGGTCTGCGCAGGCGCCGGCTTCGTCGTGCCCATCTGCGGGAACATCGTCACCATGCCGGGCCTGCCCAAGGTGCCCGCAGCCGCCCGATTCAAACTCGTCGAATAGCCTCCAGCCCATCCCGGCCGCCTTCCCCATTCCCCCACCCCCCTATGCCCCACCTCCGCACCATCCCGGCCGCCCTCTGCGCCTTCCTCGTCGCAGCCACCCTCCACCCCGCAACCGCCCCGTCCCCCAAACCAGCCCCCGACCGCCCGAACCTCCTCTATATCCTCGCCGACGACCTCGGCTACGGCGATGTCCGCGCCTTCAATCCCGACAGCAAAATCCCCACCCCGCACCTCGACCGGCTCGCCGCCGCCGGCATGCGGTTCACCGACGCCCACTCCAGCTCGTCCGTCTGCACCCCCACACGCTACTCCATCCTCACCGGCCGCTACAATTGGCGCTCCTCCCTCCAACGGGGCGTCCTTGGTGGATTCTCCCGCCGCCTCATCGAGCCGGGCCGCCTCACCGTGCCCGCCCTCCTGCGCCAACATGGCTACACCACCGCGTGCCTCGGCAAATGGCACCTCGGCATGGACTGGCCCCTCAGCGCCGGCGGTTGGGCCCGCGATTATCCGGACGGCTGGAACGTCGACTACAGCCAGCCCATCCAAAACGGCCCGACCGCCCTCGGCTTCGACCAGTTCTTCGGCATCGCCGCCTCCCTCGACATGCCCCCCTACCTGTTCATCCAAAACGACCGAACCCAGGGCCGCCCCACCGTCGACAAAACCTGGATCCGCAAAGGACCGGCCCACGCCGACTTCGAGGCCGTCGACGTGCTGCCAACCCTCACCCGCCACGCCGTCCAATTCATCGGACGTCACGCCGCCGCCGCCCGCACCGGAACCCCCTTCTTCCTTTACCTGGCCCTGACCGCCCCCCACACCCCGATCCTCCCCCTGCCGGAATGGCAAGAGAAAAGCCGCCTCAACGCGTACGCGGATTTCGTGATGCAAACCGACGCCGCCATCGGCGAGGTTCTCAACGCCCTCGACCACGCCAACCTCACCAGCAACACCCTCGTCTTCGCCGCCAGCGACAACGGCTGCTCCCCACAAGCGGGATTCAACGAACTCGCCGCAAAAGGACACCACCCCAGCGCCGGCTTCCGCGGCCATAAAGCCGACATCTTCGACGGCGGCCATCGCATCCCCTTCCTCGCCCGCTGGCCCGGACGCATCCCCCCAGGATCCACCACCGACCAGCTCGCCTGCCTCGCCGACCTCATGGCCACCTGCGCCGACCTCCTCGACACCCCACTCCCCCCCAATGCCGGCGAAGACAGCATCAGCCTCCTGCCCGCCTTGCTCGGTCACCCCCTCACGCCCCTCCGGGAAGCCGTCGTGCATCACTCCATCAACGGCTCCTTCGCCATCCGCCAGGGCCCATGGAAACTCGCCCTGTGCCCGGATTCGGGCGGCTGGAGCGCGCCCAAACCGGGCAGTGCGGCCGCCCGCGGCCTGCCGCCGGTGCAGCTCTACAACCTGGCTGCCGATCCGGGCGAACAGACCAACCTTCACGCACAACACCCCGAAATCGTCGAACGCCTGACCCGCTTGCTCGAAACCTATGTCCGCAACGGCCGCAGCACCCCCGGCCCATCCCAAACCAACACCAGACCTGTCGAGTTCCGCCGGCCGCCCCACCCGCCGGCAGCCGGAAAAGCCACACCCAAAAAGCCGCGCGCCTAGCAGCCTGTCGGACTTAGGTCTATCCAGCATTGCGTGGATTTCGGTTCCTGCTGAAGCAACGGACCTCTCCGGTGGTACTGGATCTTCGTGAGGTGCGGGTCAATGTGCGCGGTACGGGCAGCGAGCAATATCCCCCGTCCATGCTGCTGAGCTTGCTGCTCT
>JAFGQR010000180.1 GCA_016935555.1 Verrucomicrobiota bacterium | reverse complement strand
TGTTTTGGATTTCGGTCATTTGAGTTTCCGATTTGTTTCGGATTTCGGGCTTGCTGATGTCCATTCCACTGAAAACGTCGAGGAAGCACAAAAGGGTGGCCGTCAAGGCAAGGGGGTGTTAGAATGGCTGTTGCATCAATCATGAACACCGCCGAGACCACCGGAGCCGCGTGCCTGCAAAGGCTGCGAGTTGCCCGGCGGAGTGAAGTTCCGCAAGCGTCGGCTGAAGTTCCGCGTTTTTCCAAGGGCTGGCACGCCGATCCGGTTTCGCCCGCGTTGGAAACGCGGACGATGCTGTGTTCTGCGCAGGGGTTGTGTTCAGTCTGATCCTTGAAGTCTTGTGAAAGTCCGTGGTGTGGCCGTGGTTCTGGCGTGGGCGGCGGGGGTTTCTGCGTGGGCGGATGCGACCCTGGTGTTCAACGAGGTCATGTATCATCCCGCCACCCACGAGCCGGTGATGGAATGGGTGGAGTTGTACAACCAGCTGGCGGTGGACCTGGACGTTTCGGGATGGAGCCTCGGCGGTGAGGCGGGCTACACGTTTCCGCCAGGCACCCGCGTTCCCGGCCGCGGTTTCGTGGTGGTGGCGATCGATCCGGCAGCGCTTGCGCAGGCGGCGGGGGCGGCCCAAGTCCTGGGCCCGTTTACCAACCGGCTCTCCAATGCGGGCGGCACCCTGCGGTTGTGCAACAACGACGGCCGGCTCATGGACGAAGTGACTTATGGGACGGAGGGCGACTGGCCGGCAGCTCCGGACGGCGCCGGGCCGTCGCTGGCCAAGCTGGACGAGGACCTGGGCAGCGCCGAGCCCGCAAACTGGAGCGCCAGCGGCGTCCTGGGCGGCACGCCCGGCGCGGCCAACCAGCCCCGCGTCACCATCACCACCACGACCCGCACCCTGGTGCCGCTCGATCACGTCTGGCGCTACAATGCGTCCGGCGCGGACCTTGGCACCGCGTGGAGGGAGCCCGGCTACGACGATGCGGCGTGGGCGCTGGGGGGTGGGGTGCTGGCCCAGGAAACCCACGCCTCGGTGGCGCCGTTGATCCACACGGTTCTGCCGCTGACCAACCCGTCCGGCCAGCGTATCATCACCTATTATTTCCGCACCCATTTCACCCTGACCAACAACCCGGCGGCGTGTTCCCTGGCGGCCGCGAACCTGCTCGACGACGGCGTGGTGGTGTACCTCAACGGCACCGAAATCTACCGATATCGTGTCGCGTCCGGCCAGAATTACCAGACCCTCGCCGCGAACCAGGCCAGCGAAGGCGCCTTTGAAACCCTCGCGTTCTCCAGTCCCGCCCTGCGCCAGGGCGACAACGTCCTCGCGGCGGAAGTCCACCAGGTCAACACCGGCAGTTCGGACGTCGTGTTCGGCCTGCGGTTGGAGGAGGTGACGGCGCATACCAACACGCCGCCCGAAGCCGCCGCGGTTCTGCCCGTGGCGTTCAACGAGATGTCCGCGGTGACCAACGCCCAGTTCTGGATCGAACTCGTCAACCTCGGCACCCAGAACGTCGCGCTGGGCGGCTGTGTGCTGTCACGGTTTGGCACCACCAACCGCGAGTATGCCCTGCCGCCCGCAACGCTGTGCCCGGGCGGATTCGCGGTGCTCGACCGCGCCGCGCTGGGGTTCGGCGCCGACCCGGGCGACCGGGTGGTGCTCTACGGGCCGGACAAAGCCGCCGTGCTCGATGCGATCGTGGCCAAGGGCCATCCGCGGGCACGGTGGCCCGACGGTGCGGGCGGCTGGCTGGTGCCGGACATCGGCACGCCGGGCGCGTCCAATCATGTTGCCCTCCGCTCGGAGATTGTGATCAACGAAATCATGTATCAGCACAAGCGGTTTCCTTCCACGAACGGGCTGCCGGCCCAGCCCAATCCCGAGGAATGGATCGAGCTGTTCAACCGCGGGACGAACGCCGTGGATCTCACGGGCTGGGAGCTGAGCGGCGGGATCCGCTACCCCTTCCCTTCCGGCAAGATCGTTGCCCCGGGCGGCTACCTCGTGGTGGCCCGCAACGCCGCCGCCCTGCGGGCGTCCTTCCCGGCCGCCGACATCCTGGGTGACTTCAGCGGGCGGTTGTCCTCGCGAGGCGACCGGCTCCTGCTCACGGATGCCCGGGGCAATCCGGCCGACGAGGTCCCTTGTTACTCGGGCGGACGCTGGCCCCATCACGCGGGGGGAGGCGGCCCGAGCCTCGAGCTGCGGGATCCGGAGGCGGACAACGCGACGGCCGAAGCCTGGGCCGCGAGCGACGAGTCGGCGCGATCGGCGTGGCAGACGGTGACCTACCGCGCGGTGGCGCAGGCCAGCCTCACGCCCAAGCCCGACACCCAGTGGCGGGAATTCGTGTTTGGCTTGCTGGCCGCGGGCGAGTGTTGGATCGACGATTTGAGCGTTTTGGAGTCGCCGACCAACGCGCCGGTTCAACTGCTGGCGAACGGGGATTTCGAGGGTGGCCTGACGGGGTGGCGCGTGCTGGGCACGCACGGCAGCAGCCGCGTCGTCGCCGATCCCGGCAATCCTGGGAACAAAGTGCTGCACCTGATCGCCACCGGCCCGCAGGAGCACATGCACAATCACATCGAAACGACGCTGGCCGGCGGCCGCAGTGTGGTGAACGGACGGCTCTACGAGGTGTCGTACCGGGTCAAATGGCTCGCCGGCAACAGTCTCCTCAACACCCGCCTCTACTTCAACCGCGTGGCCCGCACGACCGAACTGGCCGTGCCCCGGCTCAACGGCACCCCCGGCGCCCGCAATTCCCGACGCGCGCCCAACATCGGCCCAACCTCCGCCCGGTTCGCGCACCAACCCGTCGTGCCCGCCGCGGGCGCCGCGGTGACCGTCACCGCGCAGCCGCAGGATCCCCAGGGCGTGAGCGGTTGCCGGCTGTTCTGGTCCGTCAACGGCGGCGCGTTCACGAGCCTCCCCATGACTCTCCAGCCCGACGGCCTCCATCGCGCAACAATTCCAGGCAGCGCCGCGGGCGTCCCCGTCCAGTTTTACGTGCAGGCCGCGGACGGCTTGGGCGCGACGGCCATGTTTCCCGCCCGGGGGCCGGGCGGCGGGGCGTTGTACCGGGTTGACGACGGCCAGGCCAACGTGAGTCTGGCGCACCACCTGCGCATCGTCACCACGCCGGCCAACGCGGCTCTGCTGCACGCCGACACCAACGTGATGAGCAACGACAACCTGCCGTGCACGGTCATTTACGACGAGCGGCTCGCCTATTACGACGTCGGCCTGCGCCTCAAGGCCAGCATGAACGGGCGCCCCTACGCCGCCCGCGTCGGCTATCATCTCGCCTTCCAGCCCGATCAGCGCTTCCGCGGCGTGCATCCCGCCATGGGCATCGATCGGCGCCCCGGCGACAACCTGCCCCGCAACGAGGAAATCGTCGTCCGCCACGCCGCCCTGGCCGCCGGCGGGATTCCGTCGATGCAGATGGACATCTGCCGCGTGCTGGCGCCGCTGGGCAGCAGCTACAGCGGCCCCGCCATCCTCACCCCCAGCTACGAGGACGAGTTCATCGAGACGGCGTTCGAGGATGGGGGCGACGGGGCGCTTTTCGAGCTGGAAGGCATTTACATGCCCACCACAGCCAACGCCGACGGCTACAAACTGCCCCAGCCAAACAGCTCCGGGAATTACGTGGACGTGGCCGACCACGGCACGAACAAGGAAACCTACCGCTACAACTTCATCCTCAAAAACCATCGGGACGCCGACGATTACGCCCCGCTCATGGCCTTCGCCCGGCCGTTCAGTTTGAGCGGGGCGGCCCTCGACGCCCAAACGCGCCAGCTGATGGACATGGACCAGTGGTTGCGCGCCTACGCCCTCGTCACCCTTTTTGGCGTCAACGACACCTACACGTTCTGGCTCAACCACAATGTCATGTTTTATTTCCGGCCTTCCGACCACAAGGCGGTCTATCTCATGTGGGATGACGATTTCGCCTTTGCGCGATCGGCCACGGACGCCATCGTGGGCGGCCAGAACCTGGGCAAGATCATCAACCTGCCTTCCAACCTGCGGGTGCTGTACGCACAACTGCTGGACCTGATCGAAACGACCTACAACCCCGGCTACATGGGCGATTGGCTCGCGCACTACGGGCCGTTTTCCGGCGCGGACTACACCCCCAGAACCAGCTACATCCAGCAGCGCGCGGATTACGTGAAGGGCGTCATCGCCGCCGCCGGCGGCCACACCGCGTTCAGCGTCGGCGCCACCAACCTCGCCGTCACGGGCAGCAACCTCGTCACCCTCAGCGGCACGGCGCCGGTCTCGGTGAAGACCATTCTGGTGAACGGCGCGGCCTGGCCGGTGACGTGGACCAGCCTGACCGGGTGGAGCCTGCGGCTGCCGTTGAACGAGGCCACCAATGCGCTCCAGGTCGTCGGCCTCGACCTGCGCGGCAACGCCGTCACCAACGCCACCGTGCCCGCCCTCGCGGTGTTCAACGGCGCGCCCGAATCCCCCGTGGGCCGCGTGGTCTTCAGCGAAATCATGTTCCACGCCGCCGTCCCGGGCGGCGACTACGTCGAACTGTTCAACCGCTCGACACACATCGCCTTTGACCTGTCGGGCTGGCGGGTCAACGGGCTGGATTACACCTTCCCGGCCGGCAGCTTCTTTCCGCCCCGCACGCACCTGGTGCTGGCCGCGAACCGGTCGGCCTATGTGTCGGCCTACGGCAGTCAGGCCGGGCTGTTCGACGAGTTCAACGGCCAACTGCAGCTCGACGGCGAAACGCTGACACTCCTCCAGCCCGGACCCGAGCCCGGGCAGGAGACGGTCGTGGACCAGGTGCGCTACGAGAGCGTGCTGCCGTGGCCAGCAGAGGCGGCGGACGGGACGGGGTCTTCGTACGAGTTGATCGATGTGAACCAGGACAACAGCCGCGCCGGCAACTGGGCGGCCCGGTTTACCCCCGCGGTTTGCCAGGAGGAAGTCTTCATTCCCGCCCGCACCAACGACGGCTGGCGCCTGGTGAGCCTCACCGGCAGCATCGGCCTGGGCGTCGGCGGCGGGCAGCAGCGTCTGCTGCTTTACCTGGGTGAGGGCGACGGGGCGAGCGCCATCGTGGACGACCTTTGTCTGGTCGAGGGCACCAACACCGCGGTCGGCTTCAACTACATCCGCAACGGCGACTTCGACTCGGGCCCGCTCCTGGACGATCCGCCCCTGACCAACAGCTGGATCTTCGGCACTAACTACACCAACTCCGCCATCCTCGGCGGCCTGACCCATTCGGGCAGCGGCGCGCTGCGGCTGGAATGCAGCGTTTTCGGCAACACCCTCAACCGGATCGCCACCCAGAACCTGTCGCCGGCGCCGCCGGCCAACAGCACCTGCACGCTGAGCTTCTGGTTCTGGTCCACGAATTCCGCCACCAACCTCTTCGTGCGCATCCAGAACAGCGTCGCCCTGACGACGGGCACCGCCGGCACCAACATCCACCCGACCATCACGCCCGCCACCTATATCCCGCCCTCGCTCGTGAGCCCCGCCACGAACACGCTGTCGCCGGGTGCCTCCAGCCCGCTCGGCGCAGTGCTGCCGCCCTTTCCGTCGTTGTGGATCAACGAAGCCCAGGCTGAGAACCTCGCTGGCGTCCTGGATGACCAGGGCGACCGCGAGCCGTGGATCGAGCTTTACAACTGCGGCACAAACACGGTCTCGCTCGACGGCCTGTATCTGTCCCCCGCCTACACGAACCTCACGCTCTGGCCCTTCCCCCCCGGCTGGACCCTCGGCCCCACCCAGTTCCTTGTCGTCGTCTGCGACGCCCAGCCCGAACACACCACCCCCGGCCAGTTGCACACCAGCTTCCGCCTGCCGCCCGCCACCGGTTCGGTCGCGCTCTCGCGGCTCCACAACGGCCAGCCGCAGGTGCTCGATTTCCTGAACTACACCGCCCTGCCCGCCGACCGGAGCCATGGGTCGTTCCCCGACGGCCAGCCGTTCCACCGCCAGCCGTTCTACCATGTCACGGCAGGCGGCACCAACGACGGGCGCCCCGCGCCCGTGGCGGTGTTCATCAACGAGTGGATGGCGGCCAACGCGCACGTGCTGGCCGATCCGGCCGACGGCGATGACGACGACTGGTTCGAGCTGTACAACCCGGGCAGCAACGCGGTGGACCTGGCGGGCTGTTACCTGACGGACACGCTCACCAACCAGTTCAAGTGTCCCATCACCACCAACGGCCCCCATGTCATCCCGCCCCAGGGTTACCTCCTGGTCTGGGCGGACGAGGAAACCGGCCAGAACACCGATGCCGCCGGCGTCCCCCGCGCCGACCGCCACGTGAACTTCAAACTCGCCGCGGACGGAGAGGAGATCGGCCTCTTTGCCGCGGACGGCACGCCGATCGACACCGTCACCTTCGGCCCGCAAACCAACGACATCAGCCTCGGCCGTTACCCCGATGGAACGCCCAATTTCCTGTTCATGCCCGGCTCGGCCTCGCCCCGGGCGCCCAATGTCCTGGGCGCCGCCAACACCGCGCCCGTCCTCGACCCGATTGGACGCCGGGTGGTCTACCTGGGACAGACCCTGACCTTCGACGCCACGGCCCAGGATCATGATCTGCCCGCCCAGACATTGACGTTCTCCCTCGACCCGGACCCGCCGGACGGCGCGTTCATCAGCGCCGACGGCGCCTTCGCCTGGACGCCGCCGACCGCCGGCCAGTTCACGCTGATCCTGCGTGTGACCGACAATGGCACGCCGCCCTGCAGCGCGTCGGAGACGATCACGGTGGAGGTGTTGGCCGGCTTGGACTTCAGCCGGCCGGCGCTCAACGCCGGCACGCTCGAACTGACTTGGATCGCGCGCCCGGGTTTGGTCTACGCCGTCGACATGAAGTCCGACCTCGACGCGCCCCAGTGGACGCCGCTGTGGACCAACACCGCCTGGGGCGACTCCCTTTCCTTTACCGACTCGATCACCCACGCCACCCCGCGGCGGTTTTTCCGCCTGCGCCTGGTCCCCGACAGCCCCGTCCCGTGAAGTGCCAGCGACAACCCGCCGATCGGCCCACAATTGTGGGCCTCGGCGGCCCACAGGTTCCTTTCCCGTCCGCGTCCCCCGACGCGGACCAACAACCCCAAAACCATCCCCTCAAATCCCCGGAGAAATTCCTATGAAAAAACACCCCTGTGCAACTCTACCCGACCGGTCTCCGCGACGTTGCGGCCGCGGATTTCCGGATTGGCTTCTGGGAGCGTGTGTGGCCCTGGCGCTCGCGCTTGGCGCATCCGCCCCGGCCGCGCCCATGTCCGATTTGTCCTTCAGTGAAGGCGGCGGGCTGACGACCACCAACGCGGGCTCGCTGGGCGGCCTGGGCACGCTGGCCCGGCAGGCCGGCTTCCCGATCTTCGCCTCCCACGCGCCGGAAGGCCCCTTCGCGCCTCCCGGCAACGGCAGCGCGATGGATTTCGGCACCATCACCGAAAGCGCCGACGGCGGCCGGGCTGTGGATTACCCGGACGCGTTCGGCGCCCTGGACGGCTTCACCGTCTGCGGCTGGGTGAACTGCCGTGATCTCACGGTCGGCTGGGGCGGCAACCGCATCGTGTTTGCGCTGGTGGCCCCGAACAGCTCCGGCTTCGACCTCGTTCACCTGGCCAACGGTGCGCTCCAGCTCGGCGTCAACCAGTGGCCCGACGACACCCCCGCCCTCAGTTCCGTCGCAAAAATCACCGCCGACCCGGCCGCCGGCGCCGCCAACTGGGTCTTCTTCGCGGTCACCTACGACGGCACGCTGTCCGGCAGCCAGGTGAACTTCTATTTCGGCGATGCCGATACCGCCGCGGCGCTGGATGCGACCTGCGATTACAACCGCGGCACGTTGCCCGCCACCGGACCCCTCACCCTGGGCAACTTCGGCACCGTGGCCACCGCCCGGAACGAGACCGGTCCCGCCGGCGGCAGCCGCTGCTTTCGCGGGCTGCTCGACGAAATTAAGGTGTTCCCCGCCGTGCTGACCCTGGAGCAGATCCAGGCCGCCCAGACCGCCGCCGCCCTGCCGCCGTTCCCCCTGGCCTTCGTCAGCGAACCCGCCGACTGCGCGGTCCTGGCCGGGCGGGACGCCACGTTCAGCGTGTCCGTCACCGGCGGTTTCCCGATCGCCTACCGCTGGCAGCGCGACGGCGAGGACATCCCCGGCGCCACCCACGCCAGCTACACCGTGACGGCGCCGACCGTGGCCGACAGCGGCGCCCAGTT
>JAFGQR010000179.1 GCA_016935555.1 Verrucomicrobiota bacterium | reverse complement strand
TGTGGCGAGCAAGAGTAAGAGCAGGAGTAAGAGCAAGAACCTGCGCCGCAGTCACCGGGCCGGACTTTGTCCATGGCCCTGCCTGGCTTGCCCGCGCCCCCGAAAAGCCGGTTGACATTCAGGGGCGGCGGTGGTGTTTTTGCGGCATGACTCGTTCCCGCCTGCCTCGATCGTTTCGTGCCGTGGGCCTCATCGCCGTTGCCGCGCTCGTCTGGACGGCGATGGGTCCGCTGCATGGGGCGGATCGCCCGAACATTTTGTGGCTGACGTGCGAGGACACCGGCCCGGAACTGGGCTGTTATGGGGATGCCTACGCGGTCACGCCGCACCTCGATGCGCTCGCCCGCAAAGGCCTCCGCTACCGCGTGTGCTGGTCCGCCGCACCGGTGTGCGCGCCGGCCCGCACCACCATCATCAGCGGCGTGTATCCCACCTCGACGGGTGCCGAGCACATGCGCAGCGCGGTGAGGTTGCCGAGCCACATGAAGTTGTATCCGCAGATGCTGCGCGAGCACGGCTACTATTGCAGCAACAACAACAAGACCGACTACAACCTCGCCGCCGCCGGCAGCATCTGGGACGATACCTCCGCCAAAGCCCATTGGAAAAACCGCCGGGCCGGCCAGCCGTTCTTCGCCATCTTTAACAGCACCGTCAGCCACGAAAGCCAGATCCGCTCTCGGCCCCACACCCTCCAGCATGACCCCGCCCGCGTGCGCGTCCGCGCCTACCATCCCGACACGCCGGAGGTGCGCCACGACTGGGCGCAGTATTACGACAAGGTGACGGCCATGGACGCCCAGGCGGGGCGACGCCTGCAGGAACTCCAGCAGGCCGACCTGACCCGGGACACCATCGTGTTCTTCTATGGCGACCACGGCTCCGGGATGCCGCGCAGCAAGCGGTGGCCCTACAACTCCGGCTTGCACGTGGCGCTCATCGTGTATGTCCCGGAGTCCTTCAAAACCCTGGCGCCCAAAGACTACATTGCCGGCGGCTGGTCCGACCGGCTGGTCAGCTTTGTGGATCTGGCGCCGACCCTGCTGAGCCTCGCCGGGATTCAACCGCCCGAGTGGATGCAAGGGCACGCCATCATGGGCCCGTTCGCCACCCCCCCGCCCCCATGCCTGCACGGTTTCCGCGGCCGCATGGACGAGCGTTACGACATGGTTCGGTCGGTCCGCAACAGCCGGTACGTCTATATCCGCAATTACATGCCGCATCTGATCTACGGCCAGCACATCAATTACATGTTCCAGACGCCAACGACCCAGGTCTGGAAACGGCTTTACGACGAGGGAAAACTCGCCCCGCCCCAAACCGCCTTTTGGGAGCCGAAACCGCCGGAGGAACTCTACGATCTGCAAAACGACCCCGACGAGGTGAACAACCTGGCCCGGTCCCCATCCCACCAGACCGTCCTCGCCGACTTGCGCGCGGCGCTCCGCGCCCACGCCCTGCGCATCCGCGACGTCGGCTTCCTGTCGGAAGCGGACATGCACCGGCGCAGCGCTGCCTCCACCCCTTATGACCTCGGCCACGACCCGGATCGCTATCCCCTGGACCGGATCATCGCCATGGCGGAGCTGGCGTCGATGCCCGCCACGAATGATCTTGACCGGCTGAAGGCGGGGCTGCGCGATGCCGACAGCGCGGTGCGCTACTGGGCCGCCATGGGGTTGCTCATCCGCAGCCAGCCCGCCGTCCGCGCCTCCCTCGCCGAACTCCGTGCGGCGCTGAAGGACGACTCGCCCACGGTGCGCATCGTCGCCGCGCGCGCGCTGGGCGAACACAGCAGCGGACCCGACTTGGAGAAGGCCCTGGCCGCCCTGAAGGCGCTGGCGCCGCCGGACGCCAACGACGCCTATGTGGCGATGCTGGCGCTCAATGCCATCGACGCCCTCGGCCCCAAAGCCGATGGCCTCAGGGAGTTCATCCGCACCCTGCCCACCCACGATCCCAAAGCCCCGGCACGCGCGAACAGCTACGTCCGGCGCCTGGTGGAAACGATCGTCAAGTAATACAGACACTATCCAACACACGGTTGCCCCGGATACCCACCCTTGAACCGCCGCCGCCCGGGTCCCGGGAAGCGGCGGTGTCCGGCCGAAGTTCGGCATCGCCACGGGCGGGTGCGGCCATTAGGCTGGGGGCCGGTGGAACGAATGGAACGAATCGGCCTGTTTGGCGGCTCCTTTGATCCGGTGCACTGCGGCCATTGGCTCGTGGCCCAAGCCGCCCTCGAGGAACTGCAACTGACGCGACTGTATTTCATTCCCGCCGCCCAGTCGCCCTTCAAGCCGCAGTCCGAACCCGCCCCGGCGGCGCAGCGGGTGCGGCTGTTGCGCCTGGCTCTGGCCGGGCAGACGCGTTGCGAGATTGACACGCAGGAAATCCTGCGCGGCGGCATGTCCTACACGATTGACACGGTGCGCGACTACGCACGGCGTTTTCCCCGGGCGCAACTCTGTTATCTCATCGGCGCCGATCACCTGGGCCAGCTGTCCCGTTGGCGGGCCGCCGGGGAACTGGCGCAGCTCACGCAATTTGTCGCCGTGCCCCGCCCGGGCCAGGCCGGCACCGCAGCGCCTCGACCCTTTCGGGTGCTGTCCCTTCACGGCTTTCCCCTGGCGGTGTCCTCGTCCCAGGTCCGAACCCGGATCCGCTCCGGCTTGTCCGTGGCGGGCCTGGTGCCGCCGGCAGTCGCGGAGGCCATCGCACGGGAAGGCTGGTACCGGTGAGACGCGGGCACGTCAGCGCCGGGCACGGCGCCGGGAAGGAATGCCGGGTAGCGCCGGGCGCGAACCGCCCGGATGCCGAACTCGGGGCTTTATCTTTCGGGGGACGGGTTGCAATCTGGGGCCACTGATGGATTCACGAAAACTGGCGCTGTTGTGTCGGGAGCTGGCCGAGAATCGAAAGGCCGAAAACGTGGTGGTGCTGGATGTGCGCCAGCTGTCGAGCATCACGGATTACTTTGTGATTGCTTCCGCGACGAGCGAGCCGCATTTGCGGGCCATTGCCGATGAGATACACGAAAAGCTGGTCGAACAACACGGGATGCGGCCCCGGGCGGTGGATGGGACGGTGGCGACGGCGTGGCTGGTGCTGGATTTTTTCGATGTGATTGTGCATCTCATGCGGGCCGATGTGCGGCAGCGCTACGACCTGGAGGGGTTGTGGGGCGACGCGGCCAGGGTGCGTGCCCGGGCCAGGCCCAGGGCGAGCGCGAGGACCAAACCCCAAACCAACACCCACACCCCCGTCAAACCCAAGCCATAACGCCCCGCGGCACCGTGCGCACCCCCCCCGTTTCAGGGAACCGGCGCGCGCTGAGGGTAGGGCGAGACTCCGTCGAGCCCAAACTTTCTTGCGTCGGCACCGCCACGGCGGATGTTTGGCTGCTGCCGGCGCCGCATCGTGGCGCAGGCGCATCCCAGCAGAAGAAGTCAGGGCTCGACGGAGTCTCGCCCTACCGGGTTCAGGGCCCCGGAGCGCACGGTGCGGCGTCTTTGGGGTACGGCTCGCAAGACAGGGATGCGCGGATTGGGGGCGGTGCCGTGAGGTCACCGGATCCGCTTCAGGCTTTCGGCGGCTTTCTGTTTGGTGGCGTCGTGGGTTGATCGGTCCACCACGGTCTGCAGCGCGCGCCGTCGGAGTTCCCGGGGGGCGTTCTGGAGGTTTTTGTCGGTGGCCACCTTGGTCAGGGCGAGGAAGGCTTCCTCGGCGATGGCGCGGTCGTCGGCGAGGTTGAGCAGGACGTCGAGGGTGTCGGCTATGGGGATGGTGCTGAGCGTGGCGATGGCGAGGCGTTTTTCCTCGGGGCGTTTGAGAATTGGCAACAAGTCCTTCACGAGGCTGAGCTTGCCGGGATTGGCGAGCTGTTTGGTTTCCTGCACGTAATGGAGATAGCCGCGGGCGCCCTGGATCTGGTGGGCGGCTTTCGTGTCGGACCTTGCGAGATTCAGGAGCGGCGCGGCAACGCCGGCGTCGTCAGGCCAGTTGTTGGGCCACGTGGACAGGGTGCTGACGGCTTCGTCCCGGACGGTTTCGGTGGGGTCGGCGAGGGCGGCGGTGACGGCGGCCAGCGCGTCGGCACCGCCGATCGCGGCCATCAGGTGCAAGGCGGTGCGGCGAACGGCGCTGTCGCTGTGGCGGGTCAGCGGTCGCACCGCGGGCAGGCACGGCGCGCCGCCGCGGCCGCACAGGGCGACCAACGCGCGCTCGGCCGGCTCGCGGTCGGGTTCGTGGTGTTCCTGGGCGAGGAAGCGGGCCAGGTCGCCGGCGTGTTGGGGGGTGCCGAGGACGCCCAAGGTTTCGAGCGCCGCACGGCGCACGCCGGGATCGGGATCCTCGAGGCTGCCCGCCACGGCGGGCAGGGCGCGTTGGATGCGGCGTTGTGCGGCCAGCTCGATGAGGGTCTGGCGCAGCCGGCCGGTGGACTGGGGCAGGCGCTGGAGCAATTCGGCGTCGACCTGGGATCCCTCGAGGCGCGTCAGGGTGAGCTTGGCGGCGCGCGTCAGGTCCGGGTCGCCTTCGGCGGCGGTCTTGAGCAGGACGGGGAGGCAGGACGGATCGCGGAAGCGGTCCAGGCGGCTCAGCGCGATGGCGCGGATTGGTTTGAGCCCGCTTTGAGCGACGCTGAGCACGATGGGCAGGACGGCGTCGTCGGTGCGGTCCGCCAGCGCCAGGAACAGCAGCAGCCGCCAATCCGAACTCAAACGTTCCATTTCCCTGGCGAGGGCCTCGGTGACGTGGCGTCCGGGCAGTTCGCGGGCGGTGCGGAGGCCGATGCCGAACACGGCTTTGTCCGGGGACCGGAGTTGTTCGAGCAGCAGGGGCAAGCCTTCGGACTGGCGGGCGAGGATGGCGCCGCGGGTGGCTTCGAGCATCCGTTGTTTGGGGACTTTTGCCTGGCGCACGCGGTCGTAGAGGCGGACGGCTTCGGGGGCGTGGCCGGCGGCGAGGAGGTGTTCGGCGGCGATGACGCAGCCGTAGGCGACCGCGGAGCGGGTGGCGTCCGGGGCGCGGTCGAGGGCGGAGTCGAGTGTTTGGGCGGCGGGGGCATTGCCGATATGGCCGAGGGCTTCGGCGGCGGCGGCGGCGACCTCGGGCGGGCCGGCGTTGAGGTGGCGGGCGAGGGCGGGGACGGCCTGGGCATCGCGGCGGACGCCGAGCGAGTTGATCGCGCCAATGAGGAGCAGGCCGTCGAGTTTCGGCAGGGCGTCACGAAGCGCCTGGCTTGCCGCCGGGTCGGGGATGACCTCGAGGGCAATGCGCGCCCACGACGCCAACTGGGGATTGGCCAGCAGCGGGGCGAGGGCGGGCACGGCGTCGCGGCCGCCCCAGATCGCGAGGTGTTTGCAGGTGATGGCTTTTTCCGCCGGGGGCGCATCGGAGCGGAGCACGGCGATGAGTGTGGCCTGCTTGTCGGACGCCGCTTCTTCAGGGGCGGCTGCGGCGGGCAGGCAAGGGGCCAGGAGGCCGGTGATGGCGGCGGTGCAAAGCGTGCGGGCGAGGTGGGATCGGAGGTTGAGTGTCATAAGATGCTTGTCGGGTCGGGGTTGCCGGGGTGTCAAATCCGCCAGGGTTCACGCAGCGCCTCGGAGCGCAGCCGGTTGGCCTCGGGATCGTCCGGGAATTCGTTCTTTTTCGGGTCGAACCGGACGCGGCGTTTGAGCAACAGGGCGACGTTGGCGGCGTGGCAGGCGATGTGCGCCTGGCAGGCCACATCGGCGTTGGCCCGCGGCTGGGCGCGCGTCTTCACCGCGTCCAGGAAATCCCGGACGTGGAAATCGGCGGGGTAACCCGCGATCTTGGCGCCACGGCCGACGAGCAGCGCGTCGGAGCTGGCGACGATGTCGGCGTTGTCCCCGGTTTCGACCCAGCCGGTGTCCCCCTCGAAGCGGACGGGGCAGGAGCCGAGCGGCAGCCAGCCATCGTTGCGGAGGATGAGTTTGACGCCATTGGCGTAGCGGGCGTGGAGCCGGTTGTTTTGGGGCTCGTATTCGACAGGGGCGGTGTCGTCGGCGCTGTTGGCCCACTGGCAGAGGTCCACGCAATGCGAGCCCCACTCGAGGCAGCCGCCGCCGGTGAGTCCGCCGCCCTTTTCGAAATTGAACCCGTCCAAGTGCCGCTTGTTGAAGGGCCGCCACGCGGCGGGTCCGAGGAACCGGTCCCAATCCACCTGCTCTTTGGGCGGCTCGGGCTCGGGAGTCATCCAGCCGCTGGTGTGGGTGCCGAGGCCGCCCGGATGCGCGTGGAGCGTGTGGAGCTTGCCCAGCTTGCCGAAACGCGCCAAGTCGACCGCGAACATGAAGTTGGGCAGGCTGCGGCGCTGTGTTCCGGCCTGGAAGACGCGTCCGGTGCGGCGGAACACATCGCGCAGGGCGAGGCTTTGGGCGATGTTCTTGGTGCAGGGCTTTTCGCAATAGACATCCTTGCCCGCCTGGGCGGCCAGAATCGACGCCGTCGCGTGCCAGTTGGGGCCGGTGGCGATCAGCACCGCGTCGATGTCGTCGCGGGCGAGCAGGTCAAACAGGTCGCGGTAGGTGGCGCAATCGCTGTTCTTATAGCGCCCGTCGGCCAGCTTCTTGATGGCCTCGCGGCGGTTTGCCTTGACGTCGCAGACGGCGACGAATTGCACGTCGGGTTCGTCCAGGAAACAGCCCAGGACATAGCGGCCGCGGTTGCCGATGCCAATGCCGCCGAGGACGACGCGCTCGCTGGGCGCAATGCCGCCGTCCCGGCCCAGCACGCGGCCGGGCACGATCTGCGGGGCGGCCAGCACGGCGCCGACCTGAAAAGCGGTCTTCAGGAAGTGCCGTCGGTTGCATGGCCCGGGGGGATGGGACGGGCCGGCGTGCCGGCCGGGTGCGGAGATGGGGGGAGGCAGAATCAGGTGTTTCATGTTGTTGTTCTCGTGTTGCCGACTCAAAGCGGGCGATGGGTGTGTTTATGGATTTTCGCGTTCAATGTCCAGAGAACTCTGAGACCTTCGCCCGCGCCCCCCAGGGCAGTTGACAAAGTTGGCGGGTCTGAATATCGACGCCCTATTGCCGGTGCGGTTCATCCTGCTCTTGCTCTTACTCTTACTCCTGCTCTTCGTCGACGCGGTTGTGGCGAGCAAGAGTAAGAGCAGGAGTAAGAGTAAGAGTAAGAGTAAGAGTAAGAGCCAGAACCTGCGCCGCAGTCACCGGGCCGGACTTTGTCCATGGCCCTGCCGCGCCCCCCTGCCCGCCCGCGCCCCCTCGCGCAGGGCGCGCCCTTGGATGGCGGCTCACGGCAGCCAGCGGCGCACCCGGGCCGGCCAAGTGTCAGGCTCGAGGTCGAGGATGGGGAGCAGGCTGCTGTGCTCATCGGTCCAGAGGCGGATGTGGGGGGGAATGTCGGGCACGGCGCCTGCGGCCTCGGCGATGGCGGGGAGGGCGAGGAAGACGGCGTTGCGGGTGAGGATCGCCCAATCGGTGGCGTAGGATTGCGTGTCGAGCTCGTCCTCGGCGTCCCAGGTTTCGTCGTCGTGCACGACGGCGATGTCCAGCTGGAAATGTTCGGCGGCCCGGCGGACGACGGGTTCGAGGTCGAGGTATTGGTTGGAGATATGGAAGGCCAGGACGCCGTCGGGTTTGAGGTGGCGCAGGTAGAGCGCGAAGGCCTCGCGGGTCAGCAGGTGCACCGGGATCGAGTCGCTGCTGAACGCGTCCAGCACCAGAATGTCGAATCCCTGCTCCGGCTCGCGCTCGAGCGAAAGACGGGCGTCGCCGGGGACGATCTCGATGCGGGCCGGGGAATCGGCGAGGTAGAAGAAGCGCTCGCGTGCCAGCCGCTCGACGTCCGCGTTGATTTCGTAAATGCGGAACTCGTCGCCTTCCCTGCCCCAGGCGGCCATGGTGCCGGTGCCGAGGCCGACGACGCCCACGCGGCGGTGGGTGGCGCGGGGGAAATGTTGCATGGTGCGGCCGATGCCGCTTTGGGGGGTATAATAAGAGGTGGGCTGGGTGCGCTGTTGCCCGGAAGGGAACTGCACTCCGTGCGTGGTGGTGCCGTGCAACAGCCGGACTTCGTGCGCCTCGAGGTCGCTCGTCCAGTACTCCTCCACCTTGAGCACCCCGTAGAAGCTGCGCGTGACCTCGACCGGGTTCCGGACTCCCGCGGCCGCCCCGTGGTAAAAGCCGGCCCCGAGTCCGATCACCGCCGGCACCACCAGGCTCCACGCCCAGACGCGGCGTCCGTGGTGCAGGGGGCTTTTGGGGTCCACCCACAGCATCGTCGCCGCAAGCGCCCCGACGCCGAACAGGCCCAGCGGCAGCTCGAAATAATCGCGGAACAGCACGGGTGCCAGCACGGCCACCAGGAATCCGCCCAGCGCGCCGCCTGCGGCGATGGCCAGGTAATAGGCGGTGAGCCTGCTGGCGGCGGGCCGGAGGCGGTAGAGTTCGCCGTGACACACCATGCAGCCGACGAAGAGGGTCGCCAGGTAAATCGCCAGGGTGCTGAACAGCGAGAGGGCTTCGGCCCGCTGCAGGAGCCAGCCCACCGGGCGGAGCAGGAGCCGGTCCGGCACCACGACATGCTCGCCCAGCGCGATGCAAAGCGCCGCCGCCAGCGCGACCGCCAGTGCCGGCAGCCAGAACCAACGCGCATACCAGCGGGGGTTGTCGAAGCTGACGATGAACGACACCAGGTAAAGACTCAGTGGCAGCACCCACAGGAACGGGATGACCGCAATGTCCAGGCAGATCTTGTTGGTCACCGCCAACAACAACACCGTCGCGCACGCCGGCAGCCCCAGCCATAGCCCTGTCGCCCCTGCCGGCCCCGCCCCCGCGACGGTCCCGTCGGCGGTGCCCGGCTCTTGCTCCACGCCTTGCCTTCCCGAAGGGCTTCCTGACGTCTTGTGCCCTTCCCTCTCGTCCGCCCGCTGCCAGACCCGGCCGCCGCACCATGTCGCGAGGAGGGCGAAGAGACCGAAGCCGAGCGACCACCCCTGGGCCTGGGCTTGTCGGGCGAAGGCCGGTTCGACAACGAAGGGGTAGCTGAGCAGGGCGAGCAGGGAGCCGCTGTTCGACAGGGCGTAAAGGCGATAGGGGGTTTTGTGGGGGTATACTTGGCTGAACCAGGCTTGCATGAGGGGGCCGGTGGCCGAAAGCACCCAGTAAGGCAACCCGAGACAGGCGGTGAGCAACAAGAGAATGCGCCCCATGGGGAACGTGCCGTCAGGCGGTTTCCAGTGTTCGCCGGGTGTGATGGGCAACAGGACCAGGGCAAGGGCGAGCAGCGCGAGGTGCACCACCACCTGCCGGCGGGGCGTCAAATGGCGGATCAGCAGATGCGCATAGGCGTAACCGCCCAGCAGCAACACCTGGAACACCAGCATGCAAGTCGTCCATACCGCCGGCGTGCCGCCGAACCAGGGCAGAATGAACTTCGCGATCAGCGGTTGCACCAGGAACAGCAGGAACGCGCCGGTGAATAGGGTCAGGCCAAACGCAGCCATGCGACCGGCGGACGCTAGAGATTGGCCAAGCGCCTGGCAAGCGGCAGATCGGAGGACACAGACCGGCGATTCTCGGGGGGTTCCACCGCCCGTGAACCGGGGCAAGACAAACGCCCAACGCCCAACGTCCAATCTTGAGGTAGGGCGAGACTCCGTCGAGCCCAAACTTTCTTGCGTCGGCACCGCGGATGTTTGGCTGCTCCCGGCGCCGCATCGTGGCGCACGCGCATGCCAGCAGAAAAAGTCAGGGCTCGACGGAGTCTCGCCCTACCGGGTTCAAGGCCTTGGTGCGCATGCGAGGCAGGGGGTGGCTGCCCGTGAATGCTGCGAACGTTCCTGGGGCCGGCAGCGGCCACTCCGCTTGCGTTGCCGGCGCGCAATCCGTGGTTCGGCTCAGGAGGACTTGCGGCCGGGCGGCCGAAGCGGGGGCTGGGTGCGGACGGGGCCGGCGTCGCGGCGGAACTGGTCTTCGAGGGCCTGCCAGCGCGCGGCCATGGAGCGGACGCGATCGGCTTCGGACGCGGCGAGGTTGGTGGTTTCGCCGCGGTCGCGAGCCAGGTTGTAGAGTTCCCAGGCGTCGCCGGCATCGTGGGCGGAAACGATCTTCCAGTCGCCGGCGCGCAGGGCGCGGTTGTTCGCGTGATGGAAGAAGAGGAACGCGGGTGGCGAGGCGGGGTCGCGGGCGAAGGCGGGGACGAGGCTGCGGCCGGGCAGCGGGGGCGGGGTTGGGGCGTTGGCGGGGGCGTTGGCGCGGGTGGCGGAGGGGAGGCCGGCGGCGTCGAGCAGGGTGGGCAGGAGATCGACGACGTGGCCGGGGGCGTGCCGCAATTCGCCGCGGGCGGCGATGCCGTTTGGCCAGTGGGCGATCAGGGGGGTGCTGATGCCGCCTTCGTGGACCCAGATTTTATGTCGGCGGAAGGGGGTGTTGGCGGCGGTGGACCATCCGGGTCCAAGGCAGAGGTAGGACCTGGCGGAACCCGGGGCGGCGGACGGGTCGTGGCCGTCGCCGCGCACGAGAATTTCGGCGCTGGCGCCGTTGTCGGAGAAGAAGAGGATGAGGGTGTTGTCGAGCGCGTTCATGGCCTTGAGCTGGGTGAGGACGCGGCCGATTTCGCGGTCGAGGCGGTGTACCATGGCGGCATGGACGGCCATTTTGGAGGCCTGGAAGCGCTGTTGGGATTCGGTGAGGCCGGACCAGGGCAGCGCGTAGGCGATTTCGTCGGGGCTGATTCGGGATTCGACGCCGGGTTTGCCGCTTGGGGCGCGGATGTGGGGTTCGGGGGGGGCGAGGGGGGATTGGGCGATGCCGAGTTGGCGCAGGCGCTGGTGGCGTTCGGCGCGCAGGACGTCCCAGCCGGCCTGGTAACGCTCGCGGTAGAAGGCGATGTCCTCCGGGGGCGCGTGGAGTGGGAAGTGGGGGGTGGTGAAGGCGAGGAAGGCGAAGAACGGGCGTTCGGCGTGCCGGGCGGCATGGTCCTTGAGGCAGCGGATGGTGTGATCGGCGAATGCCGTGGCGGTGTAGTAGCCTGTGCCGGGGGGGACGGGTGGCAGTTTCCGGTCGTCTTCGATCAGGTTTCGGGGATTGAAATTGCGGTCGTGATCTTCAAGGCGGTAGGAGTGGTCGAAACCGGCGTCGGCGAGCGCGCGGGGGGCGCCGTTCACGTGCCACTTGCCGGAGTGATAACAGCGGTAGCCTGCGGGCTTGAGGTGGTGCGGCAGGGTGCGGGTCCATTCGGGAAAAAGACCCCGAGGGGGGTCGGCGTGGATTTGCTGCGGGTAATAACCGGTCATGAAGGCGCAGCGCGTGGGCCAGCAACGGGCGGTGTTGTAAAACTGCGTGAAGCGCAGCCCGTCGGCCGCGAGCCGGTCGAGGTTGGGCGTGGCGATCTCGCTTCCGTAGCATCCGAGGTCGGAAAACCCCATGTCATCCGCCAGGATCACCAGGAGGTTGGGGGGGCGTGGGGGCTGGCGCACCGGCGCTTCGGCGGCCGACAGGCTCAAGGCCGGCGCGGCCACGGCAAGCGCCAGCAGCACACGTGACAGGAACGGGTGGAGTCGATGCATGGCGGGTTCGGGACAATGTTATTTCGTCCGGCTCGATCCGCCTGCGCTCTTTTTGCCGGCGGCCGGCTTGGCGGTTTTGAGGCGATTGGAGAAGGCGTCGGGCGGCCAGTTGCGGCGGAGGATCGGTTTGAGTTCGGCGATGACGGGGGCGAATTGGGGATCGGCGGCGAGGTTGTTGAGTTCGTGGGGATCGCGATGGTGGTCGTAAAGCTGGACTCCTTGCCGGCCCTGGTCCCACTCGATGTAGCGCCAGCGGGCGGTGCGGACGGAATGCCCCGGCACACCACCGCGATTGACCTGGGTGAACGCGGGGCGGTCCCAGGGGGCGGAAGGGTTTTCGAGGAGGGGTCGGAGACTGGCGCCGGCCAGGCCCAAGGGCGGGTTCAGGCCGCACAGGTCGGCGACGGTGGGGTAAATGTCCACAAACTCAACCGGGTTCGGACACGCTTTGCCGCGGGCGGCGACGCCGGCGCCGGAGAAGATGAGGGGGGCGCGGGCGGATTCCTCGAAGGTGCTTTGTTTCATCCAGAGGCCGTGTTCGCCGAGGTGATAGCCGTGATCGCTCCAGAAGACGATCAAGGTTTTCTCGCGCAGCCCGAGCCGGTCCAGCGCGGCGAGGAGGCGTCCGATTTGTGCGTCGACGAAGGAAATGCACGCGTAATAGGCCTGTTTGGACTGGCGGGCCTGGTCTTCGGTGACGCCAAACCACGGCCACGGTTTGGTGGAGGCCAGCGCAAGCGGGGGCAGGGTGTCGGCCGGGGGGCGGGTCAGGGGCGGCAGGGTGATCTGGTCGAGCGGGTAGAGGTCGAAATAGGCTTTGGGGGCGATGTAGGGGCAATGGGGGCGGTAGAAACCGCAGGCGATGAAGAACGGTTGGTCGCGGTGTTGTTCGATGAGCCGGATGGTCTCGCTGGCCACGATGCCGTCTGTTTGCTCCTCGTCGCGGCCTTCGGCGGCCAGGACGCTCAGGGCGCTGCCCAGGCCGCGTTTGGGGGTGAAGTTCTTCAACAGATGTTCCTCGTCCTTGTCGCGTCCGCGCGGGTTGACGACCTCGCGCCAGGAGGGGGGATCGTCGAGGCCGCTGGTGCCAATCTGGCCGGGATTGCCGTAGTGATAGATCTTTCCGACGCGGGCCGCGTAATAGCCGTGGGCCATGAGCAACTGGGGGAGCGTCTGGACGTTCGGGATCACCGACCGGAAATGGGTGTGAAGATCGAATACGCGGGTGGCATCGGGGCGCAAGCCGGTCATGAGAGAGGTGCGACTGGGGCTGCACAATGGGAATTGGCAGTAGGCGCGGTCGAAGCGCACGCCGTTGCGGGCCAGACCGTCCAGGTGCGGCGAGCGGACAAGGGGATGACCGTAACAGCCGAGGTCGCTGTTCATGTCGTCCGTGGCAATGAACAGGACGTTGAGCGGGCGGGGGGCGGGTCCGCCGCCGAATTGCCGCCAGTAATGCGCCTTGAAGGGGTTGACGCCGGGGCCGACGGCGTTTTCGTTGACCAGGAGGGGTTGAACCCCGGCCCACCACTGGTCGTAAGCCTGGCGAAAGGCGGCCACGACTCCGGGGTGGTCGCCGATGACATTCGTGGTTTCGCCGGGATCGGCGTGCAGATCGTAGAGTTCGGCATTTTTGACGAACCGGAAGCGGCTGTTGCGCACGGCGCAGTTGAGGAACTTGGAGTCATGGGCCTGGCCGCGAGGCCACCGGCCGACGTGCACAAAGAGGTGGCGATCCGGCCATGGGGCGTGGGCGTCCTGAAGCAGCGGCACCAGACTGCGACCGTCGACACTCACGCCCTCCGGGATGCGTGTGCCGGCGAGTTCGGCGAACGTTGGGAAAAGGTCGATGTGGGCGGTGAGCGCGGAGGCATCGAGGCCGGCGGGCAGGGTGCCAGGCCAGTGCCAGAAGGCGGGCACGCGTGTGCCACCCTGGTAGGGGGTGCCTTTGCCGCCGCGCATGCCGGCGTTGAAGAGGCGGCTGTGGGTGGTGCCGTTGTCGGTCATGAAGATGACGAGGGTGTTGGTTTCGAGGCCCCACTCCCGGATCTTTCCGAGCAACCGGCCCATGTTGTCGTCGATGTTGGAAATCATCGCGTAGTACGGGATGTCGTTGCTCCCCAGCTTGCGGCCGTTGATGCTCTTGCCCGCATACAACGCGTCGTAGGCGGGTCCGGGGCTCACGAGGGGGGCGTGAGGCGCGTTGGGGGTGATGTAGGCGAAGAAGGGCTGGCCGCGCTGGCGCCGGCTGCCGATCCACTCGATGGCCCGGCCGAAGAAAACGTCGGTGCAATAGCCGCGGGTCTTCTCAAACGTCCCGTTGTGCAGGATCGCCGGATCGAAATAACGGTTGCCCGGCGCATCGCCGCCGCTGCCGGGATAGGTTTGCCCGATGCCGCCGGCACCGTGAATGAACACCTCGTCGAAACCGCGCCGGTCGGGCTGGTATTCGGGTTCATCGCCCAAGTGCCACTTGCCGAAAATGCCGGTGGCGTAGCCGGCCTTCTTGAGCACCTGGGCGATGGTGGTGGCGCTCAGGCTGAGGCGTTCGCGTTCGAGAATGGTGTGGGTGACGCCCGACTTGAACTCATGGCGTCCGGTCATGAGGGAGGCGCGGGTGGGGGCGCAGGTGGGGCTGACGTGGAAGTCGGTGAACCGCACGCTGGAGGCGTGGAACCGGTCCAGATGCGGCGTATGGAGCACGGGGTTGCCGTGGCACGCGAGGTCGCCGTAGCCCTGGTCGTCGGTCATGACGAGGATGATGTTGGGGCGCCGCCCGGCCAGTTCCGCGGCGGGCAGGGCCGCCGCGAGTCCAAGGAGCAAAACGGCCAGCCGGCCGGAGGGTCGAGGTCTGGTGAAGTTCCACATAGCGGTTCCTGGGGCTGCTTGTCACGTCAACATCGCTGACCGGGATCGGATT
>JAFGQR010000178.1 GCA_016935555.1 Verrucomicrobiota bacterium | reverse complement strand
TGTGGCGAGCAAGAGTAAGAGCAGGAGTAAGAGCAAGAACCTGCGCCGCAGTCACCGGGCTGGACTTTGTCCATGCCCCTCCCGACGATGTCCGCCAGCCCACACGCACCCCTCCGTTCTCAGGCCCTGGCGCGGCGCGTGCGGCGCGCGGCGTGGTCAATGGCGCTGGGCGGGCGGTTCAGGGGGCGTGGACGGCGCCCGGGCCTCGTTCAGCACGGACGGGATGGACACGGGGCGGCCGCCCCGGCGGAGGCTTTCGTCGGCGGCTTCCATGAACGCGTAGATTTCGAGGGTATGCTCGAGGGAGATGGGGGGTTGGCGGGTGGCGAAGAACGTGGCGATCTGGGCGATCAACGGCTCGTAGCCTTCGAACTTCCCGGCGGGCGCGATGCCTTTCTCGCCAAACACGGTCGCCCCGAAGGCTGTTGCTCCCCGGAGAATGCCCCGGAACGTGCCCATTCGGCCGTCGGCCCAGGTGCCGACGGCGAGGTCGGCGGCATCCCCGTGCACGCGGCTGACGGTCCGGCACCCGGGACCCATGATGGTGAAGAGGATTTCGCAGCCGTGGATGCCGTAGTAGAAGAGGCTGGGGTGGCCGGGGAGAATGGACACGTTGTTGCCGTAGGCATCGCAACCCAGCACGCGCCCCACGCGGGGGTCGCGGGTCATGCCGGCGATGCCGGCGCTGTAGCGGAGGGAGGAGTTGGAGAACCAGGGGGTGCCGGCGGCTTTGGCGTCGCGGTCGATCTGCACGATGTCGGCCAGGGACGCGGCGACGGGCTTGTCGATGAACACCGGTTTCCGGGCGGCGAAGGCGGCCCGGGCTTGGCGGGGGTGGGGTCGTCCGTCGATGCTGAGCACCATGACGGCGTCCACCTTGGGCAGCATCTGGTCGATGGAGCTGCAAATCTCCACCCCCAACGCCCGCATTCGCGCGGTGTTTTGCTCGATATGATCCCGGCTGAACGGGATGTCCGGGCTTGGAGCCGGGACGGCGGCGGCGATGCGGAGGTTGGAGACCGGGGGGGCGGCGGTGGGGTTGTGGATGATCTCGGTCCACGGCACGGCATGAGCGTCGAGGCCGATGATGCCGACCTTGATGGGGGCGGCGGTGGCGGGAATGGCGGCGGCGAGAGCGCATCCCAGCAGGCAGGGGAGCCAGCGGTTGTCCGCGGCGCAGGTGAGTGGAGAGGCGGGGGGCTTCATGGGATTGGGGTGGGAACGAGGGTGGGCCGGTTGGGGACCGGGGGTGTTGGCCCGGGGGGTTCGCGCATGGGGCGTATCCAAGGCGGAGCGCCGCGGCGTGTCAACGCCGTTCCTGCGCGGAGAGGGCGGCGGATCACGCCGCTTGACTGAGCGGGTGCGGGCCGGAGGCGGAGTCGGTGTCCTGCAGTGGGACAGTGTCCTCGTGGGATGTCGAGAAATCCGGCATGAGGACGATGGCGGGAGTGATATCGGCGCGGCTGATGAGGAGGCGACGGCCTTCCTCGTAGAGGCGGTTTGTGAGGGCGCGATGCCACAGCCAGTAGCCCAAAAACGCCGTCCAACAGAGGGCCGATCCGAGGGCGACGTATCCGAACAGGCGGGTCAACAGATGGCTGGGGTTGACGAAAAAGTCCTCGACCAAAACGGCCTCGTAACCCAGCCCGCAGAACGCCAGCAGGCCGATGACGCCGACCAGGCGCATGGCGGAAGAGACGCACCGCTCGTCGTGTTCGGCGCGGGCGATGGAGTGTTGGAGTTGGCGTTGTTGTTCGGTGGCTTCCCGTTGCAGGAGCCGTTTCAGGAAGACCGTCTGTTTCTGCCGCTCACTCATAGCTCTCGATCTTCAGTGGCTTCTGGTCAGGAGCTAGCGCCATGCCACGACCCCGCCTGGCGGAACAAAAGTCCCGGAGCGCTTCCTCCGCGCAGGCGCAGGCCATTGGGCCGGTTGGGCAGGCGGTTCAGGGCGGAGGCGGCCCGGTGGCGAACAGGTCCAGCTGGGGGGGCGGCTCAAGGCGCCTGAGCGCATCGCGTTCGGCCCGGTGGCGGGAGGGCTGGCGCACGTTGCCTTCAGGGGTCAGCTCGCTTTCCTCCAGGTTGCGAAGGATGATTTTGGCCCTATCGAGTACGGGTTTGGGCACGCCGGCGAGGCGGGCGACCTGGATGCCGTAGCTTTTGTCGGTGCCGCCTTCGACGATTTTGCGGAGGAAGACGATCTGGTCGTGCCATTCGCGGACGGCGACATTGAAGTTGCGGAGCCTGGGGAGGCGGCCGGCGAGTTCGGTGAGTTCGTGGTAATGGGTGGCAAAGAGGGTTTTGGCGCCGGCGTGGTTATGGAGGAATTCGACGATGGCCCACGCCAGGCTCAAGCCGTCGAAGGTGCTGGTGCCGCGCCCGATTTCGTCGAGGATGACCAAGCTGCGGGCGGTGGCGTGGTTGAGGATGTTGGCGGTCTCGCTCATTTCGACCATGAAGGTGGACTGTCCGCGGGCGAGGTCGTCGCTGGCTCCGATGCGGGTGAAGATGCGGTCGACGAGATCGACGCGGGCGCGGGTGGCGGGGAGGAAGGAGCCGGTGTGGGCGAGCAGGGCGAGCAGGGCGACCTGGCGGATGTAGGTGCTTTTGCCCGCCATGTTGGGGCCGGTGATGAGCGCCACTTGAACGGCATCGTCGAGGCGAATGTCATTCGGCACAAACCGCTCCTCGGTGAGGGCCTGCTCCAGCACCGGGTGCCGGCCGTCGCGGATGTCGAGCACGCCGTCGTGGCCGATTTCGGGCCGGCAATAATGGTGGCGGCGGGCGGTTTCGGCGAAGGCGGCGAGCACATCGAGCTGGGCCAGGGCGGCGGCGGTTTGCTGGATGGGTTTGAGCCACGCGAGCGTTTCCTCGCGGACGCGGAGGAACAGTTCGTATTCGAGTTTGGCGCTGCGTTCCTCGGCGCCGAGGATTTTGGCTTCCATGTCTTTGAGGTCGGGGGTGACGTAGCGCTCGCCGTTGGCGACGGTTTGCTTGCGGATGTAATGGGGGGGGACCTTGTCGAGGTTGGCCTTGGTGACTTCGATGTAATAGCCGAACACGGCGTTGAACCGGACTTTGAGCGAGGGGATGCCGGTGCGTTCGATTTCGGCCTGTTGGAGTTGGGCGACCCAGTCCTTGCCGCCGCGTGTGGCCTGGCGCAGTTCGTCCAGGGCGGGATCGAATCCCTCGCGGATCATGCCGCCTTCGCGGAGGGTCAGCGGCGGTTCGTCGACGATGGCCCGTCCGATCAACTCGACCAGGGCCGGCAGCTCCGTGAGTTGGGCGGCCAAGGCGTTCAGCAGGGTTGTCTCCCGGGGGCGGGCGGGATCGGCGGCGGCCGGCGGCAGCAGTTCCCGGGGCGGTTTGGGGGAGTCGCCGGCTCCGGACCCGGCGCGGTCGAGGGTTTGTTTCAATGCGGGGATTTGTTCGAGGCCGGCGCGGAGCGCCTGCAAATCGCGCGCGTTGCCGGAGGCGGCGCTCAGGCGTCCGATGGTGCGTTCGAGGTCGCGGACGTGGGCCAGGAGGGTTCGGAACTGGTCGAGGGCGGGGGCATGACGGATCCAGGTGTCGACGGCGTCGTGGCGGCGGCGGATGGCGGTGGTGTCGGCCAGGGGTTGGGTGAGCCAGTCGCGGAGGCGGCGGGCGCCCATGGGGGTGACGGTCTGGTTCAAGACGCCGTAGAGGGTTGCGTGGCGCGGCGCATCGCGATGGAGCGGTTCGAGGATCTCGAGGTGCCGGAGGGTGGCGGCGTCGAGGTGCAGGTAATCGGACGGCTGGTAGAACGAGAGCGCGGTGAGGTGCGCGACATCGCGCCGCAGGTGTTGGGAGAGGTAATGAAGCACCGCGCCGGCCGCGCCGACGGCTGCGGGGCGGTCTTTCAAGCCAAACCCGTCGAGGGTGGCGACCTTGAAATGGTCGCGGACGGTGAACACGGCGGTTTCGGGCGCAAACACCCAGTCCTCGTAGCCGATGACGATGGGGAAGGCGTGTTGGAGGAGGGTGTGGAGGCTGGCGGCCTCGCTGGGACAGATGATTTCGGCCGGGCGCAGCCGTTCCAGCTCGTTGGTGAGGGCGTCGTTGCCGGCCACTTCGGTGCACCGGAACCCGCCGGTGGTCAGGTCGGCCACCGCGACGCCGATGGTGTTGTCCAGGGGATGGACCGCGCAGAGGAAATTGTTGCGTTCGGCCTGCAGGATGCGCTCGTCGAAATGCGTGCCCGGGCTGAGGATTTGGGTGACTTCGCGTTTGACCAGCTTGCCGGGGCGCGCGTCTTCCATTTGGTCGCAGAGGGCGACCTTGCGGCCGGCTTTCAGCAGCCGGGCGATGTAGCCGTGGGCAGCGTGGAAAGGCAGCCCGCACATGGGCACGTCCTGGCGGCGGGTCAGGGCGAGGTTCAGCAGCCTGGCTCCCATTTGGGCGTCCTCGAAAAACATCTCGTAGAAGTCGCCGAGCCGGAAGAGCAGCAAGGCGTCTTTGGGCAATTCCGCCTTGATGCGGCGGTATTGGGCCATCATCGGCGTGAGTTGAGGAACACTGGCCATTGGTGAGCCAGAGTAGTGCGTCATCGCGCGCGTGGAAATGAAAAGTTCGACGAGTCCCGGGCAGCCGCGCGGCCGGACCGGCCGGTTCGCGGGGGGCGAGGCGCGATGGGGGACGGCGGCCGGCTTCGGGGCGGCGGAGGCTCAGGCGTTCCGGGACAGCGGCCGTGTCGGGGGGGCGAGGCGCTGTTCGATCCGGTCGATCGCCCAGCGGGCGTGCTCGGCCACCATCGCGTCCGGATCGCTCGCGGCGCGGCGCAGCGCCGGCAGGGCGCGTTCGTCGCCGGTGTTGCCGAGGGCGACGCACACGTTGCGGCGCAATCCCCGGCGTTGGGCGCGCAGGAGGGGAGTGCCGGCGAATCGCCGGTGGAACGCGGCGTCGTCCAAATCGAGGAGGCCGACGAGGTCCGGCGCTGCGAGAGCGGGCTGGGCGTGGGGGGGCATGAGGCGGCCTGGGCGGGTGAAGCGGCTCCACGGGCATGCCGCGAGGCAATCGTCGCACCCGTAGATCCGGTTGCCGAGGTGGGGGCGCAATTCGGGGGGGATGGATCCCTTGAACTCGATGGTGAGGTAGGCGATGCACCGGCGGGCATCGAGGCGGAACGGGGCGATGAGAGCGGCGGTGGGACATGCGGCGAGGCAGCGGGTGCAGGTGCCGCAGCGGTTGGGTTCGGGCGGATCGGGGCGGAGGTCGAGGGTGGTGAGGATTTCGGCGAGGAAGAACCAGTTGCCCAGGGAGCGGCTGACCAGGCCGGTGTGTTTGCCCACGAACCCGATCCCGGCGCGTTGCGCCAAGTCGCGTTCGAGGACAGGGCCGGTATCGACGTAGGCAAGGGACCGGGTAAGGGGGCCGCCGAGGGTGTTGACGGTTTCCGCCAAGGCGTGGAGGGGCGTTTCCAGCACGGGGTGGTAATCTGCAAACTGCGCATACCGGGCGATTCGGGCGGGCGGGCAGGGATCGGCCGACGACGACGGGGGCGGCGGGGGTGGTGCGGGGTGCGGTTCGACCCGGGCATAGCTGGCCGCGAGGGTGATGACGCTTCGTGCGCCGGGCAGGACGCGCCGGGGATCGGCGCGTTTGGAGGCGGTTCGGGTCAGGTAGGCCATGTCCCCATGGCAGCCGGCGGCGAGCCAATCGCGCAGGACGGGTGCGGTCTCCGGAGCCTCGGCGGTGGTGAAGCGGCAGTCGTCGAAGCCCAGCGCACGGGCGCGGTTGCGGAGGGTCTGTTCAGCGCTCAGGGGCATGCGGCGCGGGCTTGCTGGTAGGCGTGCATGACTTGGCGGGCGACTTCCCATGCGGAGCGTTGTTCCGCGTGAACCAGGACATCGGCCTGCTTGTAAAAGGGTTCGCGGGCGGCCAGCAACTGGTTGATCTTCTCCCGGGGATTGTCGGCGTGGAGAAGGGGGCGGTCGGTGTTGTTTTTGACCCGCTGCCAGATGCTTTCGGGCGTGACCCAGAGGCACACGACGAGGGCGTGTTGTTTGAGGCTGTCGAGGTTCTCCTGGTTGGCGGTCATGCCCCCGCCGGTGGCAATGACGGTGCGCCGGGATTGGGCGAGGTCGGCGACCACCTGCCGCTCCAGCTCGCGGAAGGCGTCTTCGCCGTCCCGGGCGAACACCTCGGCGACGGACCGCCCGGCGCGTTTTTCAATCAGCGCGTCGGTATCCACAAACCGGTAATCCAGCAGCCGGGCGAGGATGCGTCCCACGGACGTCTTGCCGGCGCCCATGAAGCCCGACAGGACCAGGTTCTGGTAGGTGCGCGGCGCGCTCATGCGCCCGAAGGTAAGCGCGGCAGCTGGCCGAGCGCACGTTGTTTTTCCGGCGAGCGGCGGTTTGGCGGGCGCTGGGATTCAGAGTCCCGTGGGGTGTTCCAGGAACACCCAGGGCAGCTTGAACCGGGCGGCGAGGCGCCGTGCCAGGGCTTTCACGCCGAAGGTTTCGGTGGCGTAATGGCCGCCGTAGAGAACATTGACCCCGAGTTCCTCCGCCAGCGCGTAGGTCCAATGCGGTCCCTCGCCGGTGACGAACGTGTCCGCGCCTTCCGCGGCTGCGCGGGCGAGTTCCGCCCCGGCGCCGCCGGTCACGATCCCGATGCGCCGGCAGATCGCGGGTCCGCCGGGCACCACGCGCGGGGCGTTGCCAGTGGCCCGGTGCAGGCGGGCGGTGAGGGTTTCGCGCGGGATGCGGGTTCGCGCCTGGAGGCCGAGGTGGGTGCCGCGGTCGAAGAAGAAGGGGGTTGTCGTGCGAAAGCCGAGGGCGGCGGCCAATCGGGCGTTGTTGCCCAGGCGCGGGTGAATGTCGAGGGGCAGGTGGGCGCTGTAGACGGCGAGGCGGTGGTCGAGGAGCAGCCGGAGCAGGGTGTAGTTCGGGCCGGTCCAGGGCTGGCGGGGCGACCAGAACAGTCCGTGGTGAACCAGCAGCAGGTCCGCATGGGCGCGGATCGCGAGGCGCACAGTGGCGGGGCTGGCGTCGACGGCGGCAGCGATGCGGGTGACGGTGCCGGGGTTTTCGACCTGGAGACCGTTGACCGCGCCGTCCCAATCGCGCACCCGTTCGGGGTGCAGCCAGCGGTTGCAGCAGTTCACCACGACTTCGAGCTTTGTGGAGTTCACGGCCCGAGGAAACCAGAAGCGGGGCGGCAGGCAAAGAAACTTCGAGACGCCTATTGAATTCTGCAAGGTGGTTCCTATAGTGCTGGCCTTTGAAAAATGAACGACGCGGCTGCCACCCCCACCCCCTGGACAATCCAGGACGCGCGGAATTTGTACAACATCCACGGGTGGGGCGCGAAGTATTTTGACATCAACGAGGCGGGACGGGTGATCGCGAGGCCGCTGCACGAGAACGGCGCCGCGGTGGATCTCACGGATGTGATCGAGGAGGCGCGCGGGCGCGGTTTGAAGTTCCCGCTGCTGATCCGTTTTCAGGACATTTTGCGGCACCGGGTGCAGTCGATCAACGAGGTGTTTCAGAATGCGATCAAGGAATTCGGCTACCAGGGCCGCTACCGGGGGGTGTTTCCGATCAAAGTCAACCAGCTGAGGGAGGTCGTGGAGGAGATCCTCGACGCCGGGAAGCCGTACGATTTCGGACTCGAAGTGGGGAGCAAGCCGGAGCTGTATGCGGGCCTGGCGCTGCAGGACCAGATCGGCAGCCTCATCATCTGCAACGGCTACAAGGATGCCGCCTTCATCAAGCTCGCCATGATCGGCCTGAAGCTCGGCAAAAAAGTCATCATGGTCGTCGAAAAACTCGAGGAACTCCGCCAAATCCTCGGCATCTCCCGCGAACTCGGCGTCGAACCCATCCTCGGCGTCCGGGCCCGGCTTCTGGCGAAAGGCGCGGGCAAATGGGCGGAGAGCGCCGGGGAGAACGCGAAGTTCGGGCTGACGACGGCCGAGCTGCTGGCGGCCACCGAGCTGCTGAAGGCGGAAAACCTCACGCACTGTTTCAAGCTGCTCCACTTCCACATTGGCTCCCAGGTGCCCGACATTCTCACCGTGAAAAAGGCCGTGCAGGAAGCCGCCCGCTTTTATGCCAAGCTCTACCAGATGGGGTTTGCGGTGGACTACCTCGATGTCGGCGGCGGTTTGGGTGTGGACTACGACGGAAGCCGGACCGCGTTTGACAGTTCGACCAACTACTCGCTCCAGGAGTATGCCAACGACATCGTGTATTACATCGGCGACGTCTGCAACGCCGAGAAGGTGCCCCACCCGGAAATCATCAGCGAGAGCGGCCGCGCGATTGTGGCGCACCACAGCGTGCTGATCGTCGAGGTGTTCGGCTCCATCGAGAAGGCCCGCACGAAGATCCCCTACTGCGACGGCGACCATCCGCTGGTGCGGGAGCTGTTGGACATCCGCAAAAACCTGTCGAGCCTGAACAAGCTGGAAGCCTTTCACGACGCGCTGGAACGCAAGGAGGACGCCCACCACATGTTCACCCTCGGGCTGATGGGGCTGCCGGACAAGGCCAAGATCGAGACGCTCTACTGGGACATTGCGGCGGCGGTGGTCCTCAGTTTCCGGGGGCAAGCCTACGTGCCCGAGGAGATCCGCCGGCTCGAAGACAGCCTCGGCGACCAATACCTCTGCAACTTCTCCGTCTTCCAGTCCCTGCTCGACCACTGGGCGCTCGACCAACTGTTCCCCATCATGCCCATCAACCGCCTGCAGGAGCGGCCCGGCCGCGAAGCGACCCTTGTGGACATCACCTGCGATTCGGACGGCCAGATCAACAAGTTCATCGACCTGCGGGACGTCCGGGACACCCTGCCGCTGCATGCCCTCGAGGGCAACGGCAACACCCCCTACTACCTTGGCTTCTTCCTCATGGGCGCCTACCAGGATATCATGGGCGACCTCCACAATCTCTTCGGGCGCGTCAACGAAGTCCACGTCTTCCTCGATCCCGACGAGCCCGCCGGCTATTACATCGAGGAAATCATCGAAGGCAGCACCATCATCCAGGCCCTCAGCTCGGTCCAATACGACGAGACTGAACTCAAACGACAGATGAAAGCCCAGATGGATCAGGCCATCAAATCCGACCGCATGAAGCCGTCCGAGGCCATGCGGCTGCTGGACGATTACGAGCGCGGCCTCAAGGAGTACACCTACCTGACCATCGGCTGACCCGCCTCGCCGACCGCGGCCCGCCATGAACCCCCAACCCCCGACGTCCCCGGACGCCGCGCTGATGGCGGCGCTGGCCCGGCTGGTGCGGGGACTGTCGGCCCTGTTCTGGGGATTGCCCGTCGCGCTCATTCTCTGCGTCCAAACCGCCAAGGGCGACTGGCTCCAGCCCCTGGGGATTCTGCCGCCGGTGGCGGCGACCGGCTTGGTCTTTTACGGGCTGGTCCTGCTTGGCGCCTTTCGGCCCCAGGAACGCGTCTGGATCGCCGCGCTCGACCACGCCAAGCTCAGCGCGCTGGCGGCGGTGGGCCTGTCCCCGTTCCTGTTCTGGTGGAACCGCCTTCCCCATCAGGCGTTCTACCTGTGGATCGTCGAGTTGCTCGTCTTCGACGGCCTGGTCTTCCTCCTCCTCCTCAACCGCGTCCTGTGGCGTCTGGTGGCCATGTTGCCCGACGAGACCCTCCGTCTCGAGACGCGTCTCTTCACCACGCTCAACCGCTATTTCCTCGCCGCCTCCATCCTCTTCCTGGGCGGTTACCTCGTCCTGATGCGCCTTCAGAATGTGCCGCACCGCCTGCTGGATTTCCTGCTGGTTCTCAACCGCAGCAGCCTCTGGCTGGAACTGTTCCTCGTGCTGCTGCCCGTGGCCACCACCATGGCCATGCTCTGGAAAGTCAAGGAAATCATCCTCAACAGCGTGTTCACCTCCCGTTAACCCTGGCAAAGCCAACGGGGTCAAAGCCAAGGGGGTCAGGTCTCAACTTTCAACAATTAGCGCTTTGTCTTGTTCTTCACGTGGAATGGGCTGCCGGACCACAGCATCACAATCTCCCGGGGCAACCCACGAGCCGGGTTGAGCCGATTGCGGGCCCGGCACCGCCCGGACAGGGAAATGGGTGCCGGAGACCAAGAGCGGCAGCCACGAGGAGATGGAAAAATCCTGGCACTCGCGATGATCCTGTGCTTGGCTTGTGCTCGACGCTGCGGTACGCGACATTTGGCACCCGACAATTCGTCCCATGACGGCCCCCTTCCATCTCCCCCGCATGCTTATGAAACAGACGCAGACACCGCTTAACCATGGGCTGGGGTTCCTGGTGACGGCGTTCCTTGGATTTCTGTCCGGATTCAACGCGACGGGGGCTTCCGGCATTCACGCCGTGGCCTTGCGATGCGAATACGCGACAGCCCCCCACGCGGTGGACGCACCCCAGCCGCGGCTGAGCTGGGTGGTGCAGGCCACGCCGGGGCAGCGCCGTGTGGTCCAGTCGGCCTATCGCGTCCTCGTCGCCAGCCGTCCGGAATTGCTTGCCCAAAACCAGGGCGACTTCTGGGACAGCGGTCAGGTGCGGTCGGACCAATCCGTTCATGTGGTCTACGGCGGCAAGGCCTTGCACTCCAGGCAGGCGTGCTTCTGGCGGGTCCAGCTGTGGGACCAGGACGGCGCGGCTTCGGCTTGGAGCGAAACAGCGCGATGGACCATGGGATTGCTGCGCCCCGCCGATTGGCAGGCGAGCTGGATCGGGTTCAAACCGGCTGCGGAGACCGAGGATGCCGCCGGGCAGATCATGCGGCGGCTTCTGCGCCTGAGCGACCATCACTGGGTGTGGGTGAGCGGCAGCAAGGCTGGGAACCAACCGGCCGGGAAGGCGCATTTTCGAAAGGTCGTTCAACTTCCCCCCGACCGGAAAGTGGACCAGGCCAGCGTCTTGTTGACCGCCGACGACGGTTTTGTCCTGTATGTCAATGGCCATCCGGCCGGGCAGGGCTCGACCTGGAAAACGCTGGCCAACGTGGAAATCACTGGGCGCCTCCGCCCCGGCGCCAATGCCATCGGGATTGAAGCCGTCAATGGCGGCGACACTCCCACGCCGGCGGGCGTGGTCGGCCGGGTGATCATTGTGTTTGAGAGCGGCGACCCCTTGGTGCTGCCCATCGACGGCACCTGGCAATCCAGCCGGAGCGCCGGCGAACGCTGGAGCTGGGCGGACTATGATGCCGCGGGTTGGCAGCCGGCGGCCTCGATTGCCCCATTCGGGGCGCAACCGTGGGGCGCGATTCGTGTCGAGATCCCCAACATGCAGCCGGCGCCGTTCTTCCGAAAGTCCTTCACCGTCGGGAAACCCGTCCGCCGCGCCCTGTTGTATGCCTCCGCGCTGGGTGTCTACGAATTGCGTCTCAACGGCACCCCCGTCGACACGGACGTGCTCTCGCCCGGCTGGAGCGACTACCGCAAACGCGTGCATTACTTCGGTTACGACGTGACCCGGCACGTGCGCCAGGGGCAGAACGCGTTGGGCGCCCTGCTGGGCGACGGATGGTATGCGGGCTATCTGGCCTTCACGGGCAAACGCCGTTACTACGGCGACGAACCCCGTCTTCTGGCCCAACTGCACATCGACTATGCCGACGGCACGCAGGAGGTGGTGGGCACGGACGGCAGTTGGAAGGCGGCCACGGGCCCCATCCGCCAAAACGACATGCTCATGGGTTGCGTTTACGACGCGCGACAGGAAATGCCCGGCTGGGATGCGCCCGGATTCCATGACACCGCCTGGCACCCGGCTCAGGTCGACACGAGCGTCAAAGCCAGCCTCGAGGCGCACCCGGGGCCGCCCATTCGGCGCGTCGAAGAGCTGCCCGCCCAAACGCTCACCGAGCCTCGACCGGGCGTGTCTGTGTTCGACCTGGGCCAAAACATGGTGGGCTGGGTGCGGTTGATGGCCCGGGGCGATGCGGGCCAGAAAGTGGTCGTCCGCCATGGGGAAATGCTCAACCCGGACGGAAGCCTTTATACCGTCAATCTGCGCGCCGCGAAGGCGACCGACACCTACCACCTGGCCGGCGGCGGCAAACGCGCCTACGAGCCGCACTTCACCTTCCACGGCTTCCGCTACGTCGAGGTGACCGGCTTGGCCTACCGGCCTGAGCCGCAGGATGTGACCGGCATCGTGGCCCATTCGGATCTGCCGCGAACCGGCTGGTTCGAGTGCTCGGAACCTCTGCTCAACAAACTGACGCTCAATTCGCTCTGGGGCCAGAAAGGCAATTTCCTCGATGTCCCCACCGATTGCCCCCAACGCGATGAACGGGCCGGCTGGACCGGCGACGCCGAAGTGTTCATGAAAACCGCGTGCTTCAACATGGACGCCGCCGGCTTTTACACCAAGTGGCTGGTCGACCTGTGCCAGGATTCTCAGCGCGCCGATGGCGCATTCGGCGACGTGGCGCCGCACCTCAGCGTCGTGGGCTATGGCAACGCGGGATGGACCGATGCCGGCCCGATCTGCGCCTGGCGGATGTACGAAATGTACGGCGACACGCGTGTGCTCCGCCACCATTACCCCGCGCTCCGGCGGCATGCGGAATACCTGGTGAAGTCGAGCAAGGACTTCGTGCGGGATGCCGGCGCGTATGGGGACTGGCTCTGTCTGTCCGGCCCCCAGCGCTCGGAGGTGGTCGGCACCGCTTACTTCTATTACACGGTGTGTCTGATGGAGAAGATCGCCGGGGTGCTGGGGGAGACGCGGGATGCGCGACAGTACCATGACTTGGCGGAAAACATCCGGCGCACCTTCCAGATCCGCTTCATCAAGCCTGACGGCCGGATTGCGGATGCCAAGAACGAGACAGGCCAGACGTTCTACGCGGTGGCCTTTGGATTGGGCCTGGTCCCGGACCAACTCAAAACCCAAACGGCGCATCACTTCGCGGCCCAACTCAAAACCCAACACGATCACCTGGCCACAGGCTTTCTCGGAACTCCCTTCGTCCTGTTCGCGCTCCAGAACGCCGGACGTCCCGACCTCGCCTACAAACTGGTTCTGAACAGGACGTATCCGTCCTGGCTGCAACAGGTCCTGTGGGGCTCAACCACCATGTGGGAACGCTGGGATGGATGGCGGCCGGACAAAGGATTTCAAGACCCGGGCATGAACTCCTTCAACCATTACTGGCTGGGCTGCGTCAATGAGTGGCTCTTCACCCAGGTCGCCGGCATGGACACCGATGGGCCCGGCTTCAGGCACATCACCCTCCGCCCCGAAATCCGCACGCCCCCAGCCGGCCTGAGTTGGGCGAAGGCGGCCTATGTTTCGATCCGTGGCCGGATCGCCACCGCCTGGAGGATCGACGAGGGCCGATGGACGCTGGAGGCCACCGTGCCCGCCAATTGCGACGCCACCGTCTACATGCCGGCGACCTCCGCCCAGCGCGTCACCGAGAGCGGCCAACCCGTCGCGCAGGCGGAAGGAGTCCAGTTCCTGCGGCAGGAACCGGGCATGGCCGTGTTCAAGATCGGCTCGGGCCGCTACGTGTTCGAAAGCCAACCCTGACATTGCTGCCGGATCGCCCGTCACCAAGCCCGCGCCCAAGCCGCGTTGAAGGCGAGGCGGCCATGCGTCGTCCAAATCGTCAGCGTCTCCGGTCCAGCCCGGCCGCAATCGATGGCTTGGACACGGAGACGCGCAGACGCGGGGAAGCATGCGCGCAGCCCGCGAGCCTTCTCGCGGACACGACAATGACACGATAACGGTATGGATTGGCATGGCCTGAACCGGCCGCTCACAGCCCGCCGCACCCTGCTCGTCGTCGGCGGCATCGCGGGCGCCGTGGCGGTGTTCCTCGCCGGACAGGCGTTGCTCGACACCTTCTCCTCCGGAACGTCCTCCCCCCGCCAAGCCAGGCGCGCCATCCGCAAATACCTCAACCAGCACGTCCATCAAGCCGATTTCCGGGCCGACTACGACCTCGACCTCAAACAGAAAGTCAACCTCCACCACACCAACGCGGCGCGCCTCCGGCTCGAAGCCGCCACGCTCCAAACCAATCTGAACCTGGCCCGCACCGACTTCGCCCGCCGGCGCCGCCAACTGGACAGCACGCAGGCGGAAACGCGGACGCTGACAGCCCAGGTCCGCGAAGCCGAAGCGCAGCTCAAAGAGCGCGATCGCCGGGTCGCCGGCCGCGAGGCGGAACTCCGCCAGGCGGAAACCGCCGTGGCGCTCTGTGAGAGCAACCGGACGGTCATCCGGCAAACCATTCGCGAACGGCAAGCCGCACTGCCGCCCATGACCAACGCCATCACGTCCCTCCAGGCCGCCCTCGCCTCGTCGCAGACCAACCGGAACGCCCCCCACCCCGGGCCGGGTGCCGCGCCGACCCGCAACGAGCTTTCCGACGCCCGAAAACAACTCGCCGAACAACAGCGGCAGCACGCGGACACCCTGCGCGTCCTGCAATCGAAGACATCCGAACTCAAGCGGCAGGAGGCCCGCTGCGCCGCCGCCCACACTGCCGCCACCACGTCCCGGGAACGGCTGGCAGCCGCCAAAGCCGATCGCGACACGGCCGCCGCCAACCTGGCGTCGCGCCGGGAGAAACTCGCCGCCAACCAGTCCGACCTCGCCCGCCGGCAGGCCGACGTCAAAAACCGGCAGGAGCTGCTGAACCGCCTGCAGACGGAACAGACCTCCCGGGCCGCGGAACTGGCCGAGACGCAGAAGGCCCTCTACGCCGGGCAACGGCTGCTGGCACGCCAGCCCCAGGTGTATCTCCAGAACGCGCGCCAACGCGTGGCCGAAGCCGGCAGCTACGAGGCCATCTATCGGTTGATCGGACAGCACCTCGAATTGGCCGGCCAGCTGCTGTCGGGCCCCGACCCGGACCAACAGCGCTTCGCCCTGCACCTCATGGCCGACGCCACCCAGATCGCATCCGAAGCCGCACTCGACGACTGGCTCGCCGCGCGCATCTGCCAAGGATACCTCTGGCCGAACGTCGATCGCAAGGACCCGGGCGGAAAACCCCTGCACAACCCCGAAGACCTCCTGCAAGTCTGCGTGAACCGCTTCCAACGCGCCGACGAAACCAACCATGTCATCCACACGCAGCGGCTGCTCCTGGCCCATGCCTCCAATCCCCAGCGCGCCGACCGCGCCCGCTTCGCCTTGGCCGTGTCGCTCGAGCAGACCGGCCAGCGGGCCGAAGCCATCCGGCTTTACCGCGCCGTCCAGGACACCAACATGCTCCCCTGGGCCGAACGCCGTCTAACCATTCTCGAACGCAATCCGCCCTAGAGCACCGAAAAGTGGTAGTCTCCGGACCCGACCGCCACGATCACCTTGCCGCGTTCTCTGCGGAGAACCTCCACGCCCCGCGCCTCCTCCAGCGGCTGGCCGCTCTCCAACACCCGCGCCCCATCCCGGGCCGGAACATGCACCTCGGCCGCCGCCCCCACCGGCACCCGCACCCGCAGGCCGAACCGGGTCGCGTCCCGGGTCCATTCGCTCAGGACGGCGCCCCGGGCCGACGCGTAACTCGCCCTGGCCCAGGTCAGATCTCCCGCCGGCTGCGGGCGGATGATGAGCTTGTCGAACGCGACCGCGTCGGGCGCGGGCTGGATGCCGGCCAGCGCTTTGTAGAACCACTCGCTGACGGAGCCGAACATCGGGTGGTTGTGCGAGTAGGTGTTGTCGCTGAACGCCCAATGCTCCCAAAGCGTCGTCGCGCCCCGCGCCACCATGTGGCCCCAGCCCGGAAACGTCCGCTGGTTGACCATGTCATACGCGACGTCCGCCCTGCCCAGGTCGGTCAGCGCCGCAAGCATATACTTGGTTCCAAAAATCCCCGTGCTCAAATGCCCCCCGTGCCCCTCCCGGATGTCCCGAACCAACACCTCCAGCGCCCGCGCCCGTTCCTCCGCAGGCACCAGCCCGAAGTGCAGCGCGAACGCCTGACACGCCTGCGTGCCCGCATCGTAACGGCCTGTCCCCGGCTTGAGAAACCTCCGGTTGAACGCCTCCCGAACGCGGGCGGCGCGGGCTTCGGCCTCTGCCGCGTCCGCATCGCGGCCCAAGGTCCTGGCCATGCCCGCCAGCAGTCGCAGGTTGAAGTGGTAAAACGCCGTGCCCGTCAGCGCCCGCGGCTTGGGCACAAGGCTCTCGTGGTCGCTGATGCCGTTGTCGAGGATGCCGTCCTTGGCGCGCGCATGCAGCAGATCGACCCATCGCCGGGCCGCCGCGTATTGCTGTTCCATGGAGCGCCGGTCTCCGTAATACTGGTGCAGCTGCCAGAGCAGCAACGGCTGCGCAGTGCCCCAGCCCACAGGACCCGCCATGTCCCCGAGGCCCTCGTCGCTGATCCCCACATACGGCGCGGTCTCTGTGAACCCGCCGTTCGGCCGCACCGCGTCCACCAGGTCCTGAGCCGCCTTCGCGTAAAAGCGCGCCATGTCGAAATTCAACATCGCCATCTCGGTCGTCGCCACAATGTCCCCTCCGTAGCCAAACTTCTCGCGGTGCGGGCAGTCGGACTGCACGCTGAACAGGTTCGCCAATTGGGTCCACCGCACCATCTCCTGGATCCGGTTGAACAGCTCATTCGAACACTCGAACGAGCCCGCCGCCGGCACGTCGGAATTCAGGCGCAGCCCCTCCAGCGCGTCGAGCCCGGGCCGGCCGGGGAACCCGGTGACCTCGACATACCGGAGCCCGTGAAAGGTGAAGCGCGGCGTGAAGGTTTCCACCCCCCGCCCCTTCAGCACGTATTCGTCAAGCTGGAACGCAGTCTTGGGCGGCCCCAAACCGCCGTAGCAATAGTCCCTGCCCCCGCCCTTGATCTGGCCCGCCACCGCCGTCATCCCGTTGAGGGTGCCGTCGGCATACACCAGTTCGCCGGAACGCATCCGCACGCGCACACCCGGCGGGCCCTGCACCCGCAGGCGCGCCCAGCCCGCAAAGTTCTGCCCGAAATCGAACAGGAACACCCCGGGCTTCGGCTCCGTGAGCGCCACCGGCTTCAGCACGCGGGTGACACGGATGGGGGGCGCATCCTGTGCCTGGAGCCGACCCAGCCGGGGCCCTCGCGCCACCGCCGCGAGCTCCCAGCGCGAATCGTCATACCCCGCCCTGTCCCAGCCCGGTTGTTCGCGGCGCGCGTCGTAGACTTCGCCCAGGTAGACGCTGTTGCGCAGGATCGGGCCGTCCCCAACCCGCCAGGTGCCGTCCGTGACGACCGTCCGCGACGTGCCGTCCGCAAACTCGATGGCAAGCTGTACGATGACGCGCGGCTCGCCGGTCGTCAGCGCCGCGCCCGGCTTGATCCGCCCCCACATGGCCAGCGGCAGCGGTTGGAACCACCCGTTGCCCAGCATCACCCCCACCGCGTTCCGTCCCCGGACAAGCTGCGCCGTCACGTCGTAGGTCGAATACAACACGCGCTTCGAGTAGTCCGTCCATCCGGGATCCAGCACGTGGTCCCCCACCCGCTCGCCGTTGAGCCGAAGCTCGTAGTACCCCAGCCCGCTGACATAAACGCGCGCCCGCGCCACCTCCTTGTCGAGCGTGAACTCCTTCCGGAACAGCGGCGCGGGATGATCGTCGAACGCCTTCTCTTCCGGAATCGGCCCGGTTGCCCGCCGCGCCATCCACGCCGCCCGCCAATCGGCCGGCCCCAGCAGCGCCATCTCCCACCACGCCGGCGCGCTGTAATCCGAACCCGCGCCGTCCGCATCCCACACGCGCACCTTCCACCACACCCGCTGCCCCGCACGCAACCGCTCGCCCCCATACGCCACATGAACCGAACGGCCCGTCGCCACCTTCCCGCTGTCCCACAGGTCCGCCTCCCCCTCCGCCAGCTTGCCGGGCGCCGACGCCGCCAGAATCCGGCACGCGCTCTGACGCTGGCCGCGCGCGTCGGACTGGACCACCCAGCTCAGGCGCGGCCGGGGCGTGTCGATCCCCAGCGGGTTGGCGCGGGATTCGCACTTCAACGCGCCCACCTCCAGATGAGCGCCCAGCGCCGCGCCGAGGGAAAGCATCAGCCATGTCAATGCCCGGGTCATAACCCCACCCTAACGAGGGCGCATCTCAGCCTTTTCCGGATCAGCCTCGTAATCGTAATCCTAATCCTAATCGTAATCCTAATCCTAATCGCGCTTCCTATTCCGAGCTGCCTTCGTGCAACCGATGGTTGGAGTTGGCCTTGATCAACCCCAC